>DASYVG010000036.1:0-3632 GCA_035937255.1 Chthoniobacterales bacterium
GGGCCGCCTTGTCAAATTCTCTCGGGCAATCGAGCGACACCGCAGAGTTGGACGTCGAAACTCCGTTGAGCTGCGGCGCGCCTGCCGGCGGCGGGACAATGAAACTGTCTTTCCTCATGGCGTGCGTCTCGCGATGATCACTCCCCGAATGTTCTTTCGCCGCCCTGAACCCAAGCTCAGCAAAGTCGATTTTATTGTCGCCGGCGCGCAGAAGGCGGGCACGACCGCAGTGCACTACTTCCTCGAGCGCCATCCCCAAATCACCCTGCCGGATAAGCAGGAGCTGCATTTCTTTGACGACGACGAACGCTTCGCGCGCGGTGTCGATTACGAGGCGCTGCACCGCAGTTTCCGGCCGAAACGCGGATCGCTCATCGCGGGTGAATGCACCCCGTCGTACGTTTACTGGGGACCCGCGATCGAGCGAATCTGGAACTACCGCCGGGAGATCAAGCTCATCATTCTCCTCCGCAATCCGATCCTGCGCGCTTTTTCTCACTGGAATATGCAGTGCGAGCGGAAATTCGAAGCGCTTGATTTCCTCGATGCAATCCGCGCGGAACCGGCGCGCCTGGCCGCGGCGCGTCCGCTGCAATCGCGCCGATTTTCCTATCTCGACCGTGGATTTTACAGCGCGCAACTCGAACGCGTTTATCATTACTTCCCGCGCGTGCAGGTGCACGTGGTGAAATACGAGACATTTCGCGACCGCCAGAAAGAGACGCTCGATTCGATCTTTGGTTTCCTCGGCGTCGAATCGATCGGGCGGGTTGCGTTCAAAGAGCGAAACAAGATCGCCTATGGCCGGCCGATCACAGCCGAAGAGCGCCACTACCTCGCCGAAATTTACCGCGATGAAATCTCGAAAGTCGAGCAACTGCTCGAGTGGGACTGCTCCGATTGGGCGGGCGACGGGCGGCAGCTAGCGGCGTACGCCGTTTGACCGGATGAGCTTGAATTCCGCGGATCGCGTTCGGTCGGCCGCGAGCAACGCTTTGGAACGGAAGATTCGGGCGCCATTCTGCACCAGCACGTCGCGCACTTCCGGCGTGAAGAATGTGCAACCGTCCGCGCGTGGATTGAAATCAAGCAGGAGCCGCCCATCCGTCCGCAGCATCCGGGTGCGCGCGTCGTTGATGAAAAACTGCCAGTCTTTTCGGTTCCATTCCAGCCATTGGCCCTGGTCGTCGCGCATCGTTTTCTGGAAACAAATGCGATGAGCAGTCACGAGATCGAATTTTTCTCCCAGCTCGGGAAGAGGCTGCTGTGCTGCAATCCGCGCGATCACGCGCCTGACGCCGAGAAGCGCGGTGATCTCGCGGAAAAGCGGCTGCTCGTCGAGATCAACCCCAACGCCGCTGTGTCCGAGTCGCGCGCAAACGTAAAGGAAATAGCCAGGGCCGCACCCGAGGTCGAGGATGCGCAGCGGTGGGGCTCGGTCGAGCCAGAGATCTTGCGCGCGTTCCACGTTCACTGGAATCCAATGTTCCGCCTCGACAAAGCGGTTGATCCTGGGCGCGTCCTGGCGGTGCGGGTAGCGCTCACGCAACTCGGCCCACGCCTTCGAATCCAAGCCGGCTAAAATCGGGCGAACATCCACCGGATGTCTCCAGCGTCGCGCATGATCCCACAGACTTTCGAGCGCTTCCGCCGTGAAAAGCTTTTGGAACTTGCGCGCCAGTTTCATGCGAGGTGAAATTGCGCGGCCCTGCGACTAAGCCGGACGCAACTTCGATCGATAAAACATGGCCCCGGTAGATTCGTCAACTCACCCCATGCCGGCACAGATCTAATGGACGACGTCGGCGCTAATCTCAGTCTGGTGCAAGCCCAGATTGCGGCGGCTGCGGGGCGTTCCGGTCGTGCTTCGGCCGCTGTGCGGTTGGTGGCAGTTTCGAAGAAACAGTCGGCCGAGAAAGTGCGCGCGGCATTTGATGCGCGTCAGCCAGTCTTCGGCGAAAGTCGCGTGCAGGAAGCGCGCGCCAAGATCCCGTTGCTGCCGTCGGCGGTGTGTTGGCATTTCATCGGTCGTCTCCAGAAGAACAAGATCCGGCACGCGCTCCCGCTCTTCGAACTTTTCCACAGCGTGGACTCGCTCGCATTGGCGACCGAGATGAACCGGATCGCTGACGAGGAGGGCTTGCGTCCGCAGATTCTTTTGGAGGTAAACGTGGCGGGCGAGGGGAGTAAGATCGGTTTTTCGCCCGATGAATTGCGCGCGCATCTGGAGGCGATTCTACAGCTCAATCGGCTCACCGTTCTCGGGCTGATGACAATCCCTCCTCTGTCGCAGGAGCCGGAGCAATCCCGCAGGCACTTCGCGACTTTGCGTGGACTGCGCGACGCTCTCGCCCGTGATTTCAGCGTGGCTCTCCCGGACCTATCGATGGGGATGAGTCACGACTTCGAGGTGGCGATCGAGGAAGGTGCGACACTCGTTCGCGTCGGTACCGCGATCTTCGGAAGCAGACCGTGAGTCGTTTACCGTCGATGGCTTGCGGATTGCTTTTGTCTTTTCTGCCCCGTTAAGATCCGCGTCCGCCATGAGCCGCATCGAGCTTCGTGATATTCAGCAAATTGGCAGCGCGCTGGCGGTAAAATGGGATGACGGCACAGAATCGTTTTTGCCTTTAGAATTTCTGCGGCGCGCCTGTCCCTGCGCGCTTTGTGGCGGGGAGCCGGATGTGATGGGAAATTTGCTGCGACCCCAGGTTAGTTACACCGATGCCAGTTTTGTTCTGACGCGGTTTGATCGTGTTGGCGGATACGCGCTCCAGCTCCATTGGGGTGACAGCCACAGCACTGGCCTCTATTCGTTTCAGTACCTGAAACGAATTGCAGCGGCGGCCCCGCAGGGACATGCCCCATGAACTGGATCACCAAAACGTCGCTCACGCTCTGCATCTTCGTGCTTTGTCTCTACGCGTCGATGATCACGAAGCGCGCGCAGCACCCGACGGTCGCGCCGCAGCCGCGGGAACTTTATGCGATCGTCACGCAACAGCTGGCGGCGTTTCGCGCGGCCGATTTCACAAGCGCTTATCGTTATGCAGCGAGCGGCGTGCAGCACAAGTTCTCGCGCGGGCAATTCGAGCAAATGGTCTTGCGTGAACACAGCGAGATGACGCGTGATGCACGCGTCGAGTTTGGACTTATCAAGCTCGAAGGCACGGCGGCAACGATGCAGGTTTTTCTCCTGCGGCACGACGGAAGCGCGCGCGCGTTCCTCTACAGTTTCGTCTCAGAGGCTGGATCGTGGAAAATCAATGGCGTTCAAGCAACCGATGGCTTGGAACGCGGCGCGCAGCTCGCCGGTTTGCACGTCTAGTGCCCTGTATCACTCGGCGACGCGCCGAAACGAACTTGGCACGGTGCGGGCGGGACCGCTCCTGGGAAGAAAAGTTCGCGCTGGCGAGGTCGCCACCGCCAGCACGCGAGTCGCGTGCGGTCCCCAGAGGCGCGCTTTCACGTGACAGCTCCTATATGAGTAAAGGATACAGGACATTAGACCAACGCTCTCTGCGCACCTCCGCGAGTCGCCCTCCGGCGACCGCTCGTGATGCGGAGTAGATGTGCTTGGTCGCTCCGTGGAATGATTTTCAAATAGTGCAGTGAGGCAGGCAGCAGAAAAA
>DASYVG010000037.1:0-15122 GCA_035937255.1 Chthoniobacterales bacterium
AAGGTCCGAAAGTGGCGGCAGGCGTCGCGCTAATTCAGGCGCGGATCGGCGAGATTGACCGGGCGATCGCTTCCATCCAGCGACTGCTCACCACGCCGGGGCCGATCGCAGGAGCGTTCGAAGCGAGCATGACACTCGCCGATCTGCGGGCTCGGTGGGTTTGGGATGCGCTGCGGAACGACGGGCGCTTTCGGAAGTTGATCGAAGGACCCGAGCCGAAGACGAACTATTGAGTTCAATCGTACCAAAATTTTGGCCGCGCACGCAATTGGATCGACCTGATTCCCGATGGAAAACGGTGGGTTGATCGGGCACGGCATTGAATTCGCCTCGCGGCTTGTTTCTTTCGGGCGTTTCTGTTACACCGCTCGCGTGAAAACTCTTTCCCGGACCATTCCTGGCCGGAGCGCTCCATTTGCCTCTACCCAATGGAGCAAGTCGGCGATCTGGCGTAGTCTTGGCACCCACCGGCCGAGCTGATCGGGCCATCACGGTTATCAAGCGGCTGCTTTTCGGTTTATGATTCAGGGTAGCGGCCGGGAGCGCAGAGCAGGACAGTGGCCGAGCCGCGTCTGCGTTGGAACTGGGACGCATTCCGAAAGCACCCGTGTCTCCAAAAAGATTTTGGCCGGACCAGAGTCGGCGACGATCTACTAATTATTCCGGCAGAGGCTGCACTGACTCGTAGCGGTCGCGCGCGTGATGCACGCGCTCCATCAATTGCAAATGCGATACGTACATACCGAACACGAGCGCGCCGATTAATCCGAAATACATAACTGCCATCAGCCAACGTCGGTTCGGGGTAACTTCGAAATAACGCTGCTCTTCTTCGCTGCGCTTGCGAAAGAGAGAGAAAATACGCGGCAACGAAGCGAGGAGGAGAATCCAGACGATGAAGTTCGGGTATGTCCAGGCCAGCCACCCGAGCGCGGCGAACCCCGGCAGCCACAACCAGGGTGAAAGAGCGGTCACGATGCGCCCGCCATCGAGCATGCCGACCGGCGTGAGATTGAACAAATTTAGAAAGTAAGCCGTCCAGGCAAGGGCGATGAACAGCGGTATGTTCAGGGCCAGTCCGGCCACGTGACAGACGACCGCGCCGACCGTGCCGAGAATCGGTCCGCCGATCCCGACGCATGCTTCCATCCAGGCATCGCGCGGCGCTTCTTTCAAGGCGATGAACGCGCCCATGAACGGGATGAACATCGGCGCGCTGACCGCGAGACCGAAATATTTCGCCGCGAGCAGATGTCCGCATTCGTGCACGAGCAGAAGCAGGACGAAACCGACCGCCCATTTCCAACCCCAGAGACTGGCGTAAACACCAACCATTAGCACCATTGAGCCGCCAGTTTTCAACAGGATCGGCAAAACAAATTTGATTTTGCCGATGAACTTGAGAATCACGACGCCGATGATTCCGATCGGACCAAGTGCCTTCTTAGTTTTCGTCGCGACCGTCTCGCGAGGAGCGATCGGGTAAATGGTGTCTGAGCTCGACTGCATGCGGGAAGATCGTCAGTCTACGGCGCTTTGCAGGTCAGAAAACGCGGCACCGAGATGGTCGACCATGTCGCGCGCAATGAGTGATTGTTCGCTCTCGGTCCCGCGGAACAGGGCGATTTCCGCGGCGCGCCCCGCGATCCATGCGGCCATGCGGGCCGCATCGTAGGGCGAGAGATGTTGCGCAATAAGCGCGGCGCATAGACCGGTGGTGACATCGCCGATGCCGCCCGTTGCCATGGCGGGGTGGCCGGTCGTGTTGTAGCTGATGGGGGCGTTCCGTTCTGCGACGATGGTGCGGCTCCCTTTTAAAAGGAGCGTCGCCTTGTGTCGCACGGTGAAGGCGCGGACGCGCGCGGCGCGATCGTGGTCTCCGCCCGGATCGAGTCGCTCCATCTCTCCCGGGTGTGGTGTTAAGAGACGAGGACCGTGGCAACGTTCCAACACCCCGATGTCGTCAGCGATCGCATTGAGCCCATCGGCGTCGATCACCATCGGTGGCGCGGTGCCGGCAATAAATCCGAGAATTTGCGCAGTGTCGTCGCGCCCGAGGCCCGGACCGACTGCCCACACGTCGATCGGTTCATCCTGCAATGCAGCGTAGCTCCTGATGGGGCGGATCATCGCTTCAGGCGGGCTGGCTGCGGCCACGACAGAATAGATTTCCTGCGGAACGAACAAGTGCACCAGGCCAGCACCGCCCCGGAGAGCACCGAGGGTGCAAAGAACGGCTGCACCCGTTAGTCCTTTCGAGCCGGCAACGATCCCAACGCGGCCAAATTGATTTTTGTATGCTCCGAAGCCACGGCGCGGAAGCAGCGAGCGCAAGGCGGCGTGAGAAGCCACAGTTCGTTCATTCGTTAGGCCAGAGGGCTCCAAATCCTCCAGGGAAATGACTTCGAGCCGGCCGACAAAATTGATCGCCTCATCCGCCAGCAGCCCTGCTTTGGCAAAACCAATCGTGACGGTTACCTCGGCGACAACGCAGTCACGATCCGCCTGGCCGGAATCGGCGTCCAATCCGGTCGGCACATCGATCGCAAAAACCGTCGCGTTCGCCGATTGCCGCCATTCGTTTATCTCGCGACAGGCGGCGCGGATGGGTTCCCGCAACGGCGCTTGCGAGCCGATCCCGAGCAAACCGTCGAGGACGACGGTGTGCCGCCGGCGCTGGCCGCATTTCTCAGGAACGTCACGGAGCGAGCCAAGCTTTCTTTGTGTTAACTCGGCGCACGCTGCTTCTGCGAAGGGCAGTCGAACGTCCACTGTCCAGTTCAACTCCCGCAAATGCTTCGCCGCCACGAGGGCGTCGCCGCCGTTATGTCCTTTTCCGGCGAAGGCAAGACAGCGACCCGCTTCCGGGAAACGATCACTCACGGCCCGTGCAATCCCGGCCCCCGCTTGATCCATCAATCGCTCGGGGGTGGCGCCGCGCACGAAGGCGGATTGCTCAACCGCGCGCATTTGCGCAGTGGTCACCAGTGGTGAGTCCACTTAGTTTTCCAGACTCGAGTTTGTGCTTCTCGTAGCGCTCGCCTCGGCATTGCCGCTGACCTTTTTTTTCTTCTTCCTGGCCGTGCGATGCGACGATTTTTTGTGACGCGAACTTCTAGCGGTGCGTGCGCGCTCACTCGCGGGCGCCGCCCGTACGAAGTCTGCGCCGTTGAAAGGCTGTGGCAGAACCTCTGCGGAAACAATTGCGCCGCGGGCCAGAGGACGGCTGATCGGCGCCGGTTGCAGCTGAATTCCACGTGCAATTTCCTCCGCCAGTTTTTGACGATAAGAAGGAGTCTGGGCGAGCGTGGCCTCCATCGGATTCGTCAGAAACCCGCATTCGACGAGGACCGCAGGGACAGCGGCGCGCCGCAACACAAAAAAACCGCGCCGCCGGATGCCACGGTTCTCGGAAGGAGCGCCCGCCACCACATTCCGATGGATGCTAGCGGCGAGAGCCGCGCTGTCGCGCCGATAATAATACGTCTCGATTCCGTTCGCTCCCAGGCGGGGCGCACAGTTAAAATGGATCGATATAAAGGTGGCGTCTCGATGGGAGTTCGCGATCGCGACGCGTTGTCCGAGCGTAATGAATTCGTCAGCATCGCGGGTCATGATGACGCGATAGCCCCTCGCGCGCAGCACTTGCCTGAGTCGCTGCGCTACATCCAGCGTCTTGTCTTTTTCGCTCACGCGTTGTCCCGGCGCACCGCCGCGATCAAACCCACCGTGGCCCGCGTCGATCACGACGGTCTGCCGCTCTTGCGCGCTCACGGGACGCGGGGTCACGAGCAGCATGACGCCGAGGGAGAAGGCCAGGCCAAAGCTCGAGAAGGGTGAGGTCATCGCCCGTAATTCAATCATCCCTCGGAATGGCGGGTGGTCTGGCCGAGAGCTTGGGTGCGCCGCCGCGGACGGAACGGGCTGCCGGCAAGTCGACCATCCCACCGTGGACAGCGATGGTGCCGTCAGGCGCATGCCGGAGGCGCGGGCGCGTTTTCGTCGTCATGAACGTGGACTGCGCGAGCAGTTCTCCATTTAGCCCGATGTGTGAGTATGACCACGTCCTGGGGGCGCTGCAACACAGCACGTGCAACTGGTTGGCCGGATCGAGTTCCGCCTGTGGCTCATCGTACGCGATCACGCGACCTAACGAGTAAGTGGAATAAACCACGCCCGTCGTCTTGTCTTCCACCCGCACATAAAGCGAGGTGTGATCCGGAAAGCGATTCGAGAGGAGAGAGTACGTCCGGACATCCCCGCCGCCCGCGGTGCCTGTGGGCAGCCCGACCGTTTTCTGCCAGATGGCGCGCGCGTCGGTCACCTGAAAAACTTTTGTCGGCGAATAGAAAAACTTGTTTAGATCCGGGAAAAACACGTTCGCGCGGACGTGGTAGGCGCCGTAGTCGTGGACGGCGAAGGCGGGCGTAAGATTCACTTTTCTGGTCACGGTTTTGCCCGCAGGCACGCTCAACGGCGGTTCTGCTGTGCCTGCCTTGACTGGAGCAAGAAGCCGACCGTCCTCGCCGGTTACTTCAAAACCGAACCAATGCTGGCCTCCTTCATCGCTAAGTTCGATGTCGCGTCCGGCCAGATTCGTAATCGCAACGGACGCGAAGACAGGCTCGTACGCGATGTATTGGAGCCGCTTGAATTTGAGTTCCACTTGGATTTGTCCACGCGCCGAGTGGGCGAGGACGAGCAGGCAGACCAGCGTCGCGAGCGCTCTCATTGGCGCGTAAACTAATGCAAGTAGGCGCAGAAGAAAGCCGGCGCCTCGTTTCGGCAAACAGTTTGTAGCCAGTGTGCGCTGTAGCGACGCTCGGCCAACATCGCCGCCGCTACAACTCAATCGTTGCACTCATGAGATGACTTGTAACTCCTTCAGCCGACGCCGAAAGACCGGCGTCTCGTAGGCGGTGCACTTTTCCTCGCTGCCATTTCGTCTCTGCGGGATTCCCGCAGCGTCCCGCCAGCTGCGAGCTGACTTCGATTGTTGCGCAGAACGGCCTCGATCAGCACTTCTTCCCAAGTTTCAGATACCGTTTCAGCCGGCGCACGCATGGAAGCGTCGTAAGCGAACTCGACCGCTTCCCACGAAACCATCTCCGCGAGGGCTGGAACTCCCCGGGCGGCCCCGTGCTCTGCGTGAACGATCTGACCTTCGCGCAAGAACACGAGCGCGGTGCGGGCACCTTTGACGATCTGGATCGCGCCCGTGCGCCGGCTCAGGGAGCACATTTGCAGCACGTCCACGACGTGGAAAAGATCGAGGGCGCGATAGGAAGTGGCACCCGCAGCGCGGTCGATCGCTTTGAGGAGGCGTTCGCCGTCAATCGGCTCGGGAAAGACCTTCGGATTCGTAACCTCGAGGCGCTGTTCAGAGGCGGCGTAGGAGGGCAGGAAAATGGTCTGCAATCCGGCGAAAATTTCGGCGAGCGAGCCGCCAATCGAGAGGCCGTCGACCTCGGGCGACTCCAGTTGCACGAGCAAGACGGAGCATTCGCGCTGAGCGCGAGCCCACTCGAGTGCGTCGGCGTCCGTCGCGGTGAAGGCGCAGGTATGCGCGGTGTAATCCTCCACCATGCGAACCAGCTGTTCCCCGACTTCGACGTCGTGGTGGACGACGAGGACTTGCATGACTACTGCGCGGGCGCGGTGAACGGCGGTGGGAACAAGTTCAAGAGCTTGTTCGGATCGGCGCGCACGGCTTGCAGTTGGTCGTTGTAATAAACGCGCACGATATAGCCGAGATACTTTCGTTTTGCGCCGTCCGGCGATCCTTCCGGTCCCGTTTCCTCTTTCTTTGAACTGCGGCTCTTTTTGCCGGAAGCGGAGGGCGTCACGGCCGCCGCGGCGGCCGACAACGCTGCCTCGCCGCTGAGCGCGCGGTTCTTCGGCCGCACGTAGGTGACAGACAGAATCTCGGGGTTCGTCTCCTTCCAATCATGGTGTGGCGTCAACCACTCATAGCTGACATCGGCATCGGTCAGTGCGATTTTGTTGTCGTTGAGGGTGTCGTAGAAGAAGACTTGGATTTTTACTTTTGTGTGATCAACCAAGGTATTCGGCCTCAATTTCACACCGATCCGCAGCGTGAAGTTCGCCTCCGCGTCCGGATCATCATTCGGCGTCGGGGTCACCTCTGTCAGGCCAAATGTTGAACCATCCGGAATGCCGTCGGGATCGCTACGTGTGGTCCCGGCATCGAGCGGTGAAACGCCGGCGAGACCCGGTCCGGAAGTGGAAGTCGCGGGCACGCCCATTTTTAATTTCATGTCGGCGAGCTCGTAGAGTGGCCCCGCCGAGGGGCCGATCTCCTGCACCTTTCGCCAGGTTTCATTCGAACGATCAAACAGCTGGATCGATTCGTAAATTATTGCCATCTCAGCGAGGACCCTGGCGTTTTTGGGATCACGTTGCGCTGCCTCCTGCAGACGCGCGAGCGCACCGGTGGTATCACCGCGCGCCCGCAGCGCAGTCGCGTCTTTGAGAAGCCGTTCGGCGGTCGTGAGCGCTTCGGAACTTGGCGTAGATAGGTTCGCGGTCGCGTTGGGCGCAGCAACTGCCGCCGGTTGATTAGCGGTACTGGCATTATTAATAGCAGGAGCTGCCGCAGGCGAAGCAGCCGGGGCGGCCGTGACACTGGGCTGGACTGCCACTCGAGACGCGCGCGCCCGGCCTGCATAATAAAAGGCAATGCCGACGATCTCGGCCGCACCGAGCAAGCCGACCAGCGTCAGGGCCAGGGCCAGAGTGCGGTCGGGTCGCCGCGTGGGAGTAAGCGTAAGTGAGGGCATCGCGTGTTCTCTTCTGTCCATGCGGACCTTGGCCTGTCAACCGGACCAGCTCATCAGCTTCCGGAATTAAGCGAAAAAGGGGCGACGTTTTCTTAGCGCGAAAGATCCGCCTGGCTCAGAAGGTGAAAACCTTCGCCCATCAGCACGGACGACGCGCATTCCGGATCATCGACGTGCAACGCGAGCGCCGCCATGCCGTGAGGGCGCGTCAAAAGCGGATAAGTAAAATGCAGATTGACCTCTGCCATGAGCAACGCCGCCAGAACTTTCAACAGCTCGGTCGCAACTTCGCGCATCTCCACGACCAACATTTCACAGACCCCGAAGGCGACATCATTCTCGCGGAAGAGCCGCTCCACCGTGTCCGGATCGCTGACGACGATGCGCGCGATGGCCGAGTCCGTTGACTCGGAGATGCTGAGCGCGAGGACATGCGTGTGATGTGTGTTCAGCAGCTTCACGATGTCCAGCATCGCGCCCACTTTGTTCGGGAGAAAGACGGAGAACTGCTTCACCAGTGGCCCTCCAATTTTCGAAGTGGTCTGCGGAATATCGAGAGGCATGGATAGCGCGGCCGAAGCCCGCTCGGGACCTCTTTGGCGGCGAGACTATCTCATCGGCCATCTTTTGTTGGCAAACGAATACTGCTCCGCGGCGTCGTGTTCGGACTGTTCATTTCGATGGGGCCTTCTAAATTCGCTGCCCGACGATGGATGACGAGAACGATTTGATCGCGCAACGGCGCGCGAAGCTCGAGCAATTGCGCGCGAAAGGGATCGCACCGTTCGGCAACGCATGGGAAGTCTGCGGCTCGATCGGCGAAGCGCGCGCGCAGTTCGCCGAAGGAGTGACGTTACGTATTGCCGGCCGCATCACGGCGCATCGTGACATGGGCAAGAGCCATTTCCTCGACCTGCGCGATGGCACTGGGCGTCTCCAAATTTACGTCCAGGCGAAAGAAGTTGGCGCCGACACGATGGAGATTTTTGGTCTGCTTGATCTGGGCGATTTTATCGGCGTAGAAGGCACTTGTTTCCTCACCAAAACCGCCGAGCCAACGTTGAAAATTCACTCGCTGCGCGTGCTGGCGAAAACGTTGCGGCCGCTGCCGGAAAAATGGCATGGGCTGCAGGACGTGGAGGCGCGTTATCGACAGCGTTACCTTGATCTGCTCACGAACGACGAATCGCGCGCCGTCTTTGCAAAGCGAATTCGGATCGTGCGCGAGATGCGCCGATTTCTCGAAGAGCGTGGCTTTCTGGAGGTGGAGACACCGATGTTACAAGCCGTCGCCGGCGGTGCGGCGGCGGAGCCATTTCGCACGCATCATAACGCGCTCGGCCTCGAGCTGTTTCTTCGGATTGCGCCGGAGCTCTATTTGAAGCGACTCCTCGTCGGCGGATTTACGAAGGTGTTCGAGTTGAACAGAAATTTCCGGAACGAAGGCATTTCGCGGCGTCATAACCCGGAGTTTACGATGCTGGAGGCATACTGGGCTTACGCCGACTTCGAAAAGATGGCCGACCTTGTCGAAGAGATGATCTGCCATCTTAGTCAAGTTACCGCCGGTTCGTTGCTGCTCGAACATCGCGGCGCGGATGGAAGCGTCCGCCGCACGATCAATCTGGCGCGGCCCTGGCGACGGGCGCGTTATCGCGATCTCCTGGGCGAGATCGATCCGCGCTGGTTCGATTATTCGAGCGATGAACGACGGGCGCGTTGCGCGGAGTGGGGGGTGGAGATCAACCCGCGCATGGCTGATTACGAGGTGACGCAGCAGGTCTTCGAAAAGTTGATCGAGGAAAAAACTTTCGATCCACTTTTTGTGACTCATTGCCCGAAAGAACTCGTCCCGCTCGCGCGGCAGAATCAAAACGACGATTCGCTCGTTGACGTCTACGAGCTGATCATCAACGGCCAGGAAATTTCGCCGGGTTACTCCGAGTTAAACGATCCGCTAGTGCAGCGGCAGCGGCTGGTGGAGCAGGCAGGGGAGGAGACACAAAACCTGGATGAAGACTTCCTGCTCGCGCTGGAACACGGGATGCCGCCGGCGGGCGGGATTGGAATCGGCATCGATCGGTTGACGATGCTGCTAACGGGCGCGGAATCGATCCGCGATGTGATTCTGTTTCCTTTGCTCAAACCCAGGCGGACGTAGCCCGTCGGATCGCGCGACAGCGAGCCGCAGCAAACGCACCCGCTTAAACCAAGTCGCAGGCATCGGCCGGCATCCAGTGGGCGTCGCGTCCCTCCCATTTCACATTGCAGCCGATGCGATTAGTGACTGGCGTCGAAACAGGCTGCGCGGCCAAGTGCTCCCGCAACGCGCAAATCCAGGTCATGCCTTTTCGCCTTTTCGGATTGGCGTGGATTATCGATCGATCTCCCTATGTAGATCAAGCGGCGGGCCTGATTGAAAACGTAGAAATGAGGTGTGCGCAACGCACCGTAGGCACGCGCGACCTGCTGGCTTTCATCGTACAGGTAAAGCCAGGGGAAGCGATGGGTCTTCATTCGTTCGACCATGTGACGGAAATCGTCCTCGGCATAAGTGTTCCGGCTATTGGCGTTGATCGCGACGAACCGCACCCCCTGCGGTGCGTATTTCTCGGCCAGGACTTGCGTGTCTTCATCGGACCCGGTGACGTATGGGCAGTGGTTGCAAGTGAAGAAAATCACCAGCACTGGGTCTGTTGTGAAATCTGCGAGCGCGTAAGTCCTGCCATCCGTAGCGGGCAAGTGGAACTCCGGCGCGGCGTCACTGATTTGCAACGTGAAGCTCATGCTTTCGTCTAGCGATTCAGCACGGATTGGCAACTCCTCCGTGCGAATGAAGTTGAAGTTCTCCCATGCCTGCTAGGTTATGCGGATGGAGACGCCTCAAATCACTGCCTACCTGAAGACCACCTGCGGCTGGAGCGCCGGCGTGCGCGCGGTCCTCGCCAAATATAAGCTGGCTTTCACCGAGAAGGACATCATCCAGAACCCCGCTTTCCGCTGGGAGATGGAAACCAAGAGTGGCCAACCGCTCTCTCCTTGCATTGAGATCGACGGCAAGATGCTGGCAGATGTGAGCGGAGAAGAAGTCGAAGAGTATCTGATCGATCACAAATTGGTGCAGCCGAACGCCGCTGAGCCGGCGGTGCCGATCAATGCCCCGTGCCCGCCTGAGCAGCACGAGGCGACCGCGGTAAAGATGCGGATGTAGTCGCCGCTTCGAATCGTTCACGAAAATGACCTTCTCCTTTTTGGGGAAGGTCTTTTTCGTGGCCAGTCACGAATGGGAAGAGCCGGGTTTTGTGTCACATTGAAGGTGAGCAATCGCGCGACACGCGTTGTCTAAATTGAACCTCGTGAAACTGTTCGCTCGAAGGAAGGCCGGACCTTCTGGGAAAAAACGTGGTCGCCGCCTGAGCTGGAAGCTCGCCTTGGTCGCGCTTCCCATCGGCGCCGTTTTCGGGGTAGCTACATTCTACGCCGTCTGGGCACAGACCTTCGACATGAAGAAGGTCGGCGAGATGCCGGAGCGAAATACAGTCTTCGACGTCGACGGCAAAATCTACAGCCGTCTCGCGGGCGCGAATCGTCTCAGGGTTTCGCTGGCTGAGGTTTCGCCGCTTTTCACCGATGCCTTGCTGGCGCGGGAAGACACGCGCTTTTTCGAGCATGGCGGGATCGATTGGCGCGGCGTGATGCGGGCGGTGGCGCGTGATATCGCGAGCGGCTCGGCGAAGGAAGGAGCGAGCAGCATCACGCAGCAACTCGCGCGCAACAGTCTTCCGCTCGGCGGCCGCACGCTCAGTCGCAAGATCCTGGAAGCGATGGTGGCGCTGCGGATCGAGCGCGAATTCACCAAGCAGCAAATCCTGGAGCTATATGTGAACCGCATTTACTTCGGCTCCGGCTGCTACGGAATCGAGACCGCATCGCAAGCCTACTTCGGCAAGGACGCAAACCGCCTGAATCTTTCGGAAGCCGCGGTTCTCGCGGGATTGATCCGGAGCCCGAATCGGTTTTCGCCGTTGAAGAATCCGGAAGGCGCGACCATCCAGCGCGACACAGTACTCGAACGGATGCGCGATTTGCAAAAGATCACGGTCCAACAAGCCGAGCAGGCGAGGCTGACCAAGGTCACTTCACATCCGAAACGCCTGCCGATGATCCAGGAGAATTACGCGATGGATGCTGTGCAGCGTGATCTGAACGTGCTGCTCACACAGGACCAAATCGATGATGGCGGCCTCTATATTTACACGACGCTCGACACGTCCGTGCAAGCCGCGGCGACGCAGGCGTTGGAAGCGCAGCTCACAAAAATCGAGCATCAGGGAAACTTCCATCATCCGGTCAGGGCAAATTACCAACCGCCCGACACCGGCGAGGATTCTTCCATGCCGTATCTCGAGGGAGCGGTCGTCGCGATCGACAACGACAGCGGCGGGATTCGCGCACTGGTGGGCGGCCGCGATTACGCCCAGAGTAAGTTCAATCGCGCGTTGCCTCCGGCCAACCGGCAGGTGGGCTCGGCTTTCAAGCCGTTCGTCTACGCGCTTGCTTTTACCCACGGGCTCTTACCAGGAGCGGCGATCAGCGATGGCCCGATCGAACCGGGCGAAATCAGCGGCGCGGGAGATTGGTCACCGGGAAATTCCGACGGCACCTACGGAGGCGTGCAGCCGGTTTCTTACGGTCTGATTCATTCGCGGAATACGATGAGCGTCCGGGTCGGCCAGTTCGCCGGACTCGATGAGGTGCAGAAGGTCGCTACCACGTTGGGCTTAGGCGAGAACATCCCGCGTGGAGCGGCCATCTATATCGGATCGTTCGAGACGAACCTGAAAGATCTCACCGCGGCCTACACTGTTTTTCCGAACGCGGGCGTGCGCAAACAGGCCTACATCATCGAGCGAATTGACGATCAGGATCACAACCCGATCTATCGCGCCTCGCATGTTTCGATTCCTGCGCTAGATCCAGGCTCGGCCTGGATGACATCGGTCTTGATGGAGCAGGTCCTGACAAAAGGAACGGCGGCAAGCGCGAAGTCGTTAGGCTTCAAGTTGCCGGCGGCGGGCAAAACTGGCACCACGAACGACTACAAAGATGCATGGTTCCTCGGCTATACCAATGCGATTACCTGCGGCGTGTGGGTCGGATTCGATCAACCGGTTACGATCATACCCCACGGTTACGGCGCGGCCCTCGCTTTGCCTGTGTGGACGCAAGTAATGACCAAGGCCGCGCAGCGTTACCCGGCACATGCGTTGCAGCCGCCGATGCCGGTGCAACAGGTGGCGGTTTGTTCATTTTCAAACGAACTGGCCACGACCGGATGCGAAGCGGCCGGCACCGCCTATGAAGTCACGCTGCCGGTTTCGAAAATCCCGAGCCGGCCGTGCGCTGATCACGGCGGCACGCAGACGCAGCTCGTGCAAAAATTGGAGGACATTGGTCAACGCGCAGCCACCTTTCCGAACCGCATCATCCAATCGTTTCGGAAGTTTTTCGGCGGGAGGTAAACGGCCTTGGCGTTCCTGAATGAAAATTATCTCAAACTCACGGCGGGCTATCTCTTCCCGGAGATAGCGCGCCGCGTTTCTGAATTTTGCGCGGCCCATCCGGCCGCGGCAGACACCGTCATCCGCTGCGGCATCGGAGACGTAACCGAGCCGCTGCCGCCCGCGGCGATCGAGGCGATGCATCGCGCCGTCGAAGAACTCGGGCACCGGGAAACCTTTCGCGGATACGGACACGAACAGGGTTATGAGTTCCTGCGCAGCAGGATTGCACAGCAGGATTATCGCGATCGCGGAATCGACATCGCCGCCGACGAGATTTTTGTTTCTGACGGCTCGAAATGCGACTGCGGCTTCATTCTCGATATTCTGGGCGAGCGAAATCGCGTCGCCATTACAGACCCGGTCTATCCGGTATACGTCGACACCAATGTGATGGCAGGACACACCGGTCCGGCACAGGAAAACGGCGGCTACGAAGGCATCACTTATCTGCCATGCCGCGCGGAAAACAATTTCGTGCCCGAGCCGCCGCGTGAGCACGTCGATCTGATTTATCTTTGTTTCCCGAACAATCCGACCGGCGCAGTGGCGTCGCGAGCCGACCTCGTGCGCTGGGTGGAATATGCGCGCGAGCATGAAGCGATCTTGCTCTATGACGCCGCTTACGAAGCCTACATAAGCCAGCCAGGAATTCCGCATTCCATCTTTGAGATTCCCGGCGCGCGCGAGTGCGCCATAGAGTTCCGCAGTTTCTCAAAGACGGGCGGATTCACCGGGGTGCGCTGCGGTTTTACGGTCATGCCGAAGACGCTGCTCGCGCAGACGGGCGATGGCCGGCGCCTGCCGTTGCATCCGCTCTGGCACCGTCGCTGGAGCACAAAAGCGAACAGCGTCAGCTATCCGGTCCAGCGCGGTGCGGAAGCACTGTATAGTCCTGACGGTCGCACGCAGGTGCGCGGATTAATCGAACATTACATGGGAAACGCCCGGCTTCTCGGCGAGTCCGCGGCACGCGCTGGGCTCCAGGTTTTTGGAGGCGTCAATGCTCCCTACCTGTGGGTGAAGACTCCGGTCGGCCTGACGAGCTGGCAAATGTTCGATCGGATGCTCGAGGAGCTGAATGTCGTGATCACCCCGGGGAGCGGCTTCGGGTGGGAGGGCGAAGGTTATTTTCGCATCTCAGCATTCAACAGTCGCGCGAACGCCGAAGAAGTAGCATGCCGGCTTCAGAATCTTGCTCTCGCCGCCTGATGCCGGTTCGCAACGCAAGCGCAGCTTGTCGTTCAACTCACGGCGCGTAAGATTCGGGCGTCGAATTTCTTAGCGTGGTCGTCTCGAATCGAAATCTTCCGCAGCTGTATCGCTTTTGCTTTCTCATGACGGGAGATGGCGCGAAAGCTCAGGACGCGTTTCAGTCCACTGTGCGGGAAGCAGCGCTCCGTTCCGCGCGTGGTGAAGCGCCCGCCGATCGGCTTTGGTTCTTCCGGGACGCACGCTGGCGCTGCCTGCAAGCAACCGAGCTCGATCTCCAGGCTGAGCCGGGCGAAATGGAGGAGCACGAAATCTCCCACGATGCGCCGGCCCAAATCAAACAACTAGACGCCGAGCATCTGGCAATCTGGATCTCTGCAGCTCCCGAACCGCAGCGCACCGCGCTATCGCTCTATTACATCGACGAGTTTGCTCCCAAGGAAATTCTCGCGCTCCTCGAGCTGAAACCCCCGGAGCTGGCGCATTTGATTCGAAGTGCGCGCCGGCAATTCCAAGCGTGGCTGAATGCCACTACCCCTCACGACGAAGCGGCATGAGCGTCTTCGAGATTTCACGAAAGCAACGCGCTCTCGCGCAATGCGCCCCGATCACCGAGAAATCGTCGATTGACCGGGCCACGCGTGTGGCGGTGCAGCGGGCGCGTCATGGAAAGCGAGCAGCGGAATTCGCGCGGCAGGAAACTTTCGACCGCGCGGTCGCCACGCTTGTCCAAATGATCCCGGTCGGACCCGAAGTCGCGGAGTGGTTTGCAAATGAAAGCTTGGTTCCGGTCACGAAGCGCACCTGGCGCACGATCGCGTCGAATCCTGCGGTGCTCGCGATTGCACTGGCAGTGGCGGTCATTGCGGGAATTTTCGCTTATCGAGTGCACGAGCATATGCTCGATTTCCCGGGCGCAGCGAGCGCGCGGAAACTTCTCATCGTGGCCAGCTCGACCCGATCGGTGTTGCTGGATCCGGTGCAGACAGAAGCGGGCGCGCTCGGCGATTTGTTTTTCATGAAACACCGGCTCGAGCATTACGATGTCGCGCCGGAGTTCGTTAACTTCAAAACCATCGGCTGCCGTGTTTTTGATGACGAAGAGGTGCATCGTGTCGCTCAAATCTATCTGTTGGAAAAACGGATGCAGCTGTTCCTCTTCCCGGCGGAAAATGACCCGAAGCATGGAATCGCGCCCGATTTCGATAACTGGCGCTACGTCGAGCAGGAGGGATGGACCGGGGCAGTGCGACAGCAGAACGGCATTTGCTTCATGGCAGCGATTCGCGGCACCGAACGCGATCTGCTGCCTTACTTGAACAAGGAGCAGCCGTAGGCGCTGCCGTTGACACGGTGGTGGGAAGGCATTCAATTTCGACGCCTCGCGCCGAGGTAGCTCAGGGTAGAGCCGCCCGAAAGCGTTCGGGGTTGGTCGGGAGCAACGGTGAACCTGTGCAACAATAGGCAATTTACGCCAGGGTAGCTCAGTGGTAGAGCAGCCCCGAAAGCGTTCGGGGTTGGTCGGCGGCAACCGGCAACCGGCAACCGG
>DASYVG010000038.1:0-5087 GCA_035937255.1 Chthoniobacterales bacterium
CTTGTCGCTCAAACGTGTCATTTCGACTTTCAAGCCCTGACGAAGCAGTTCCTCGCGAGCCGCGAGCGCCACATCGAGCGCGAACGCCTTCTCCGATCCCCACTGATTTGTCGCGCCTCCATCCATCCCGCCGTGTCCAGGATCGAGGACAACCGTCTCGACCTTATGGGCACCATGGATCCGGTGTGGTCGCAGGACTGGCTCGATGATCTTGCTGATGTCCATCGCGGAGATCAGATCGTCGTCCGCGGAACCAAGGAGCGGAAAGTCAGTGAAGAAACGCACGCCATTGATGTAAAGATCGCTGGTGCCGGCCTGCGCCCGGATGGCGCGCCGTTCGTTCCGCAGTGAAACCGTGCGATTCACGCGCGCGTAGCCTGGGAACTGATAGAACTGCGCAACGTTGGAAAAAGTAACGTAATCGCGCCCCTGCAAGTGCAGAACCGACCAGTCGGATGCGTTGGCCGATATGCAAAAAAACGCCGAAAGCAGCGCGATGAAACATTGGGCAAGGCGCATTCAAGGCCAGAATCACGGCACCATTGCCGCGTCGCAAGTGGTTTAGCGGGAGGCCTGATTGCAGAAACCGAATGCGATTATGACCTCGTTGCGGCCCCCGACTCTCGGAACACATCCTCGCTTGCAACGCAGACGCAGTCAGGAGGGCGACGGACGCTGGTTTTCTTTTGCAAACGCACCGCGCTCTCGCATCATTCCTCTCCATGCCCGAGCTCTCGAAAACTTACGATCCGGGCACGGTCGAGCCGAAATGGTATCAACGCTGGCTGAGCGCGGAGAGCTTCCGTGCTGATCCCGCTTCGCCGAAGCCGGCATTTTCGATCGTCATTCCGCCTCCCAACGTCACTGGTATTTTGACTCTGGGCCATGTCCTCAACAACACGATTCAAGACATTCTTGCGCGCCGGGCGCGCATGCAGGGTTTCGAAGTGCTTTGGTTGCCGGGCACCGATCACGCCGGAGTGGGGACCCAGACAGCCGTCGAAAAACATCTTCGACGGACGGAGAAGAAAACGCGCCATGATCTCGGCCGGGAGGAATTTCTCCGCCGCGTCCTGGATTGGCAGGACAAACATGGCGGAATTATCATCGAACAGCTAAAGCGCCTGGGCTGTTCCTGCGATTGGTCGCGGCAACGCTATACCTTCGATGATGATTATGTCCGCGCCGTCCAGGAAGTGTTTGTCGATCTTTACGGCAAAGGCCTGATTTATCGGGGTCGTCGGATGATTAACTGGGATCCGGCAGCGCAAACCGCGTTGTCGGATGAAGAGGTCATCGCGAAACCGCAGAAGGGAAGCCTTTACTACGTTCGCTATGAGATCGTCGAAGAACCGGGGCGATATCTGGAAGTCGCCACGACGCGACCGGAAACGATCATGGCTGATACCGCGGTCGCGGTTCATCCGAACGACAAGCGATATGTCGACCTGATCGGCAAGCATGCCTGGCGCCCGCTCGCGCGCGAAAAACTTCCGATCATCGGGGACGCGGTCATCGATCCGGAATTCGGCACGGGCGTTTTGAAAGTGACGCCGGCTCACGACAAGACAGATTTCGACATCGGGCTGCGCCACAAGTTGCCGATCATCGACGTGCTCCATCCGGACGGAAAAATAAATTGTTCGGCGGCGCCGGAGTTGGATGGACTCGATCGATTCGAGGCGCGCAAGAAGGCGGCGGAGTTATTGCAGGAGAAGGGACTGCTCTCAAAAACGGAGCCGCACGAAAACAACGTTGGCTTCAGCGAGCGCAGCGAAGTCCCTATTGAACCGCGGCTGAGCGAGCAATGGTTCCTCCGCTATCCGCAAACGAAGGACGCCCTTGCGCTGGTGCGCGATCATCTCATCCGGTTCTTTCCCGAGCATTGGGAAAAGGTTTACGCGCAATGGATCGAGAACATTCAAGACTGGTGCATTAGCCGGCAAATCTGGTGGGGCCATCGAATTCCGGTTTGGATCCATCGCACCGGCAGCATGGTCCATCCTGAAGCTCTTCCGTCGATGTTTTTGCCTGATCTCTCCTCAGTCGGCGAAAAGGGTGGGAGACAAATCTCCTTATCAGGACAATCAGACGCAGTGACCTTTCTTCGTTATGAAGAACTTTATCGTCATGACAGTTCGTTAACGGTTTACGCAGCGACGACGAATGCTGCGGAAATTCGCGAGTTGGAACGATACGGCTTTGTGCAGGATCCCGACACACTCGATACCTGGTTTTCGGCGTGGCTCTGGGCGTATGAAACGATGGACGCGGAAACGCGCCGAAAATTCTATCCCACCAGCGTTCTCGTGACCGCGCCCGACATCATTTTCTTCTGGGTCGCTCGCATGATCATCGCCGGCCTGGAATTTCGACCCGGCAAATCCGATCGTGACGAAGACAACATTCCCTTTCGAGATGTTTATTTCACCGGATTGATTCGCGACCGAGCCGGGCGAAAGATGAGCAAGTCGTTAGGCAACTCGCCTGATCCGCTTGAACTAATCGCAAAATACGGAGCAGATGGTTTGCGCTTCGGACTCATGCGCATCGCACTCAGCGGTCAGGATATTCGCTTCGATGAAAAGCAGATCGAAGAAGGCCGCAATTTCGCGACCAAGCTGTGGAATGCGGCGCGCTTCCGGCAAATGCATGGCCCCAGCGAACCCGCGCCACGCCTGGAGGAACATGCTCTTTCGATTTACGCGATCGAAATTCTCTCGCGTCTGAACGAGGTGCTGCCTGACCTGGAGCTCAGTCACCGCGAATATCGTTTCAACGAAGTCGCACAGAAGCTCTACGACTTTTTTTGGAACGATTATTGTGACCGATTCGTCGAGGCGGCGAAAACGGAAATTTTCGGCGAGGATACAGCGGCGAAAAACGCAGTTCTCGCGGTCATGGATGTGGTGCTTTCAGCCGTCTTGCGACTGCTCCATCCGCTCATGCCGCACATCACGGAGGAGCTGTGGAGCGTCCTCGCGCTCGATCCCGTATCGGCTGATAATTCTATTCAATTTGCGCAAATTCCGGCGGAGGTATCGCACGCGCGCGCGCCGGAGGAGAGGAACGAGGCGCGACGTCGTGTCGCCGAAGTGTATGGCGTCGTCCAAGCCGGCCGGAACCTGCGTGCGGAGTCGCGTCTGCCTTCGAACCAAAAAGCGAAGTTCGTGCTGCGAACCTCAGCCGTCTGGGCGTCAGCAGAAATGCCTACGATCCGGCGCCTCTTGAACGCCGACGATGTATCGATTGTACCGCAATACCAGTCGCCCCCGGGAGTTCCCGTTGCGGTCACTGCACTCGGCGAACTCTATTTGCTCCTCGCGACGGGCGATGCGGAAGGCGAACGCGCGCGGCTCGACCGGGAGATAGCGAAGATCGAGGCCGAGCTTCAGACCGTGGGGGCGAAGCTGGCGAATCCCTCATTCACCGAGCGCGCGCCCGCTGCGGTCGTCGAGGAACATCGGCGGCGCCAGGCAACTTTTACCGATCAGCTGGCTCAGCTTAAGACCGCGCGCGCGGCGGTTGCCTGAAGAAAACTCGATACGCGCGAACTTCCGCGCCCCGGTCGCAAAAGAGCTGCCGCAATTCCGGCA
The DNA here is from genome assembly GCA_035937255.1 of Chthoniobacterales bacterium. Lineage (GTDB taxonomy): Bacteria > Verrucomicrobiota > Verrucomicrobiia > Chthoniobacterales > UBA10450 > JACCXL01. Next base: position 3,597 of record DASYVG010000038.1, read on the forward strand.
TGTAATGCGTCCCGTTGAATTCCCGGTTGAGTTCGAGACAGACCGAACCACGCGAGGTGAGATGGAGGCGGAGATCATCCAGAAAATAATTCCACTCGGCGACGCCCCAGAGCGCTTCCGTTTTATGACCGTTGAAACAGATCAAGTAGGCAGTGATCAGATCGAACGGCGCTCCCAGCTCCGGGAGCGGCACAGAAGGCCGAATCCGCCAGATAACCCGGTCCACGCCCAGTGCGTCGGTCATTTCGCGGAACATCGGCACGTCGTCGATATCCAGACCGAGAATTTCATGACCGAGCAGGCGGCAGATCGCCAGAAAGTAGCCCGCTCCACAGCCGAGATCGAGAATGCGGCGGCGCCGGCCTCGATCGAGCGAAAGCTCACGCGCGCGGCGGAGATTGATGTCGAGCCAGCGTGGCAACTCCAGATATTTCGACCAGTTCTTGCCCGGATCTGTCACCGCGTAACGCCGGCAAATTTGTTCCAGCTCCGCGCGGTCGAACCGAGCCAGAATTCCCGCCGGATCGAGCGCGGCGCCGGGCCGCGGCCGTGACGCGACGCCATCGAACCTGCGTCGCGCGCTCCGCCAAGCGGAACCGTTCGCAAGTTTCTCCAGTTTATGGGCAAGTCGCATATCCGGAAAATTCCGAGCCGCGGCTTGGTAAGGCTCAGGTGTCTCCCTGTCAATCGCCGTGCGACCGGGCTGGCGCGGGCGCGCATTCTTCGGTAATTAAGTTGAGATCGGTGTCAGGGCGAAAGCGTTTGTGAGCATCTGGAAAAAGATCATGTGGTTCGGCGTCGCCGGCGTCGGCGCGGTGGCAGTCGCGGTGCTGGCTCTCGCCCGCGGAGAACAGATCAGTGCACTCTGGATCCTGGTGGCTGGAATGTGCACGTTCGCGATCAGCTATCGGTTCTACAGCAAATGGCTCGCAGCCAAAGTGCTGACTCTTAATGACGAACGCGCCACGCCGGCGCTCGTGCAGGAGGACGGAAAAGATTTTGTGCCGACGAATCGGTGGATGGTGTTCGGACATCATTTCGCCGCGATCGCCGGACCTGGTCCGCTTGTCGGCCCCGTCCTCGCGGCGCAATTTGGTTTTCTCCCGGGCACGCTCTGGATCCTTATCGGCGCCACGCTCGGAGGTGGTGTGCACGACATGATCGTGCTCTTCAGCTCAGTGCGACGCCGCGGCAAAACGCTTGGGCAAATGGTGAAAGAGGAAATCGGACCGGGCGTGGGCGCGCTCGCTTTGATCAGCGTCCTCGCGATTATGACGATCCTGCTCGCGGTGCTGGCACTCGTCGTGGTGCAGGCGCTCGCGCAAAGTCCATGGGGAGTCTTCACGATGGCAATGACGATTCCCGTTGCGCTCATCATGGGCGTGGGACTGCGCAGCGGACGCATCAGTGTCGCCTGGATTACGGCATTCGGCATCGCCGGTCTCATTTTTGCGGTTTGGGGCGGTCAATTCCTTTCACATTTTCCAGCGC
>DASYVG010000039.1:0-1574 GCA_035937255.1 Chthoniobacterales bacterium
CGGTGCGAGCGGATCACAGCTCGAAGTGCTCACCAGAAAGATCGACGAGCAGAATACGAAGATCGACGCGCTTTCGCAGCAGTTATTGAAGCTTGAACAGCAGATCTCGAACATAAGGCCCGGCGTGATGATCGGCGAACCAACCCCATCTGCCGGCACTTCGCCGACGGCGGTTACGGGTGCCGTGCAAACCGATCCGGTAAAAGCCGGAGCAGCTGGGAACTCCCACGTGGTGACACGTGGCGAGACGCTGACGTCGATCGCAAAGACGCACAAAGTCGGCGTCGAAGAGCTGCAGAAATTCAATCACATCGAGAACGATCGAAAATTGCAAGCTGGGCAGACGATCATGATACCGGGATCCAGCGCCTCACCCTCCGCTTCCGCGGCCGCGACTTCGCCATCGGAATAATGGAAGCCTCTGCAGATCTGCCGTGGTATCTGCGCAAGAACGAAGACGGAAACGTATTCGGTCCGCTGCCTTTCGAACAACTGGCTCGCTGGGCCGCCACTGCTCAAGTCGCACCGCATGACTCCGTTTCAACCGATCAGGAAACGTGGATCAAGGCGCCGATGTTGGATTCACTCGGCATGGATTGGATTGTAGAGGTAACGAGCGAGCGCTTTTATGGTCCCACCGCGCTCGGGGCCGTACAGGAATTTATTCGCCTCGGTGAAATCGATAACGATACTTTCGTGATCAATGCGTGCGATGGAACACGTTGCCGGATCCGCGAGATGTCCGATCTTCGGGAGTCGCGCGCCGCTCCCGAGATAGATCGCCTCCGCGCTGCGGACGAAGCTTTTTCGCTCGGACCGGCCACCAGCAGGATATCGATCAGCTCAAGCGAACGCATCCGCGAGCTGGAGGAAGCGCTGCGCGAACATCGGCAAGCGTTGGCCAGGTCAGAAGCACATTGTCAGGAACTGGAAGCACAAGCCCGCGCCTCGGCGCCGCTCCCGCCGGGCCTTTAATCGAGGCACGGCTCGACGTCCACGTCGTCCTCGGTCTCGATCGACACTTCGGCGGGTGCGGCGGTCTCGAGGAAGCTTTCCTCGCACAGGCGAGCGTATTTACCATCGAGCGTGAGCAGTTCCAGATGAGTCCCGCGCTCGATGATTCGGCCCCGCTCCAAAACTAAAATCTGGTCGGCGCGCACGACGGTCGACAGGCGATGCGCGATAACCACGCAGGTGCGGTGCGACATCAAGGTTTCCAATGCTTCCTGGATCAGCCTCTCGGTCGCCGTGTCCACGCTGGCGGTCGCTTCGTCCAGCACGAGAATCGGCGGATCTTTCAACAACGCGCGCGCGATCGAAATACGCTGCTTCTCACCCACGCTGAGCTTCACGCCGCGTTCGCCGACGACGCTGCCGAGGCCGTCGGGCAAGCGCTCGATAAACGGGCGCGCGTTCGCCGCTTCGGCTGCGGCCCACAACTCGTCGTCCGTGGCGGACGGCTTTCCCATCAGCAGGTTCTCGCGAATCGTTCCGTTAAACAGAAAGCTCTCCTGCGTCACAATGCCGACGGCTTCGCGCAGTTGTTGCAAACCGAAATTGCGAATCGGCCGTCC
>DASYVG010000040.1:0-1948 GCA_035937255.1 Chthoniobacterales bacterium
TCGCACCCGCGCTCTCGTTCAGAGTCCCGCCTCGACGTCTCTCAGACTTTCAGCTTTTCGGCGTCTCAGTGTGTCAGCGCTTTGAAACTTCCCCTTCCTTTTCCGCACTTCGCTGGATAAAAGGAGCGCCCAATGGACTGACAACAGCTTCGCCACCCAGAAGCTGATCTCGAGGAGGCGGCAAGGACCGGCTCTTATCGCCTAACGAGTGCATTTTGGCGCTCCAGCACGGTCGATAGCTTCTCGCATTCTTCCACGAGCATCAGTTCGCATGCCCCATTTCCGGTATCCGTGCGGCTGAGCGAACTTCGCCATGTCCCGATTTCCGGTCCCGTCGCTTCCACCAGTTCGCCATCCAGATGGACTAGTTCGCCGGTGCGCAGCGATTTGCAGATCACCCCAATTGTCTTCGTGGCAGGGATCACGTGCAGATTCGTGCTATGAAGAACAATCTGCGCCGGTGGAAGCGGCGGCGGCAACCGATACTCGTACCAATAGAACCGCATGCTCTGCGTGATCTCCAATCGATCGAGAATCGATTGGTCCGACATCGGCCCCCAACCGAGCGCCAGATCGACCGGGACGAGCGCCGATTGCCGATCGTAACCGTAAACCTTGCGATGCAAGACGCGCGCTTCGATTGAAAAATGCGCCAGCGGTTTGAGCTGGAATCGGCCATGTTCGATCGGCTCCGGTTTCTGGATGATCGCGGATTGCTCCGGATCGGAGGCAATCAGGACGCCCGGCGGATAGGTGATCGGCCGATGAAAATACGCGTAAACGAACCACGCGCTTCCGATCGCCAGCAGTACGCAGAATTTCTTCACAAAATGGGGCCGCTTGCCTAACGAGAGCAATCCGCGACCCTGTGGAGAGCAGTTTCGGTGCTACATCACCAGGCTCTGGCCTCTGACGTCCGACCTCTGACCGCCGTCCTCCGACATCTGAAGTCCGACCGCCGCATTCCGCAATTCCTCTCTCTTCTACTTCGTAACTTCTACTTTCGAATTTCTACTTTCCCCCACCTCTTCGCCTCACGTTCGATCTGCCGCCTGAACTTCACCGCCTTCCGATACGCTTCGATCTCTCCCGCGGAATCCTTCCAGGAAAAACCGCGCGCCCTTAGCCGGCCCTCGCTGTCGCGATAGTTTACCTGATAGAATTTGCGCTCTACGCGGCGGAACACTCCCACCACCGGCTTTTGGAGATTGAGCGCGGCGAGAACCCGTCGCGGGATCAGATTATTCCGCTTATCCGGCAGCAGCGGGAGCACCTTGTCGCGCCAACGCGTAGCCGCTTGCAGCGACGCCTCCGAGTGCCCGGCGAAATGCTTGCTGAACTCCTGCTTGTTCCGCGTCACCGCTACCTGATATCCGCTCGGCAGCGTCCGGATATTCCGAAACTCTACGAAAGCGTGTGGTCGTGACGGTCGTTGTTTCTTTTTCATGGCTGTCCCCGCGAGCCTTCGTAATCAGAGACACCGCCTTCGAACAGCGTAATCGCCTCTGCCCTCTGACTTGATGCTCCGCTTCCCCGCTCCGCACCGCTTCCTGCGCGGCTGTGCTGTCTACCCGCCGGCATCCCAGCACGGCGTGTTCTGACCTCTGACGTCTTCTCCTTTAGACTTTCAACTTCACACTTTCCCTGATTCCCCTTCCTTTTGCGCCTTCTACATCCCTCTCCACCACGCCGCGATCGCGCAAGCAAGCGCGCAAGTCGTCAACCAATCCACCACCTGACCAACCACCACCCACGGATGCAAATTCACGAAAACCGCCGCCTCGATCGCGAGCGGCGCCGCCACCGCCATCCACAGCACCGCGGCAAACCGGAGCGCCCCCTGCCAACCGTCGCCGAAGACACCGCCGGTTCGCGCCACGAGCAGGAACAGCGTCGCGATCGCGATACAGGCCGCGAAATGGATCGCCGAGGACAATGCATAGCTACG
>DASYVG010000041.1:0-2853 GCA_035937255.1 Chthoniobacterales bacterium
CTGGTATTGGAAGATCGCGGCGCAAACACCCGGCTCAACTTTGACGCCCGTGCTTCTTGTGCTCGCGGTCGCCGGCGCGTGGGCGATGGGCCGAACTTTGAACGCGCTCATCTTCCACTGGTGGTTCGCGGCGATGATCGCTTTCATTTTTGTGGTCGGATGGGGAAATCGGCATCAGTGGTATCAGCTACCGCTCGTTCCGATCGCGGCGATCTATGCGGGGTGCGCAGCCGCGCGATGGCAGGAGAAATTCAGCAGCCATCGCCTCGTCGCAGCCGCCGGCGTGGTGCTGACGACCGTGGCATTCGGCGCATCGTCGTTCCTGGCGGTGCGCCCGTATTATACGCCCGTTGCATCGGAGTTGCGCGAACTCGGCTTCGAACTGCGAGCCATCACACCGCCCGACGCCCTGATTGTCGCCGCGGATAATGGAGATCCGACGATCTTCTATTATGCGGAACGCAAAGGGTGGCATTTCACCGAAGACGAAGGGATTTACGATGGGGAACCGGGCGACAGCGCACAGGCCCTTTCCGATTTGGACAATCTGCGTCGTCACGGCGCGAGCTATCTTGTTTTCACTTCCGGCACGCGTTGGTGGCTGGATTACTACGCAGAGTTCGCCGAGCATGTTGCCCGTAACGCTGCCGTTGTGCGAGAGACGGACCACTTTCTCATTTACCACTTGAATCCGATCGCCCGAGCCACGCCATGATTCCGCCAGAACTTACGCTGCGCAGTGCCGAAGCCCGGGATGTGCCCGCGATTCTGGCTCTGATTCGAGAACTGGCGGACTACGAGCGAGCGCCGAACGACGTTATTGCGACCGAAGAAGGCCTCGAGAGCGTGCTTTTCGGGAACCGGAGATCGGCCGAAGTCGTGCTCGCGCTTGTGCAAGACGAGCTCGTCGGATTTGCGGTTTTCTTTCACAACTTTTCAACGTGGCTGGGGCGGTCGGGTCTTTATCTGGAGGATCTCTTCGTCCGGCCGGCCTTGCGCGGAAAGGGATATGGTCGCGCGCTGCTCGAGCATCTCGCGAAAATCGCGCAGGCACGCGCGTGCGGACGGATGGAGTGGGCGGTGCTCGATTGGAACAAACCGGCGATTGAGTTTTACAAAAAGCTGGGAGCGCAGCCGATGAAAGAATGGACCGTCTTCCGGCTGACGAACGACGGCATCGCGAATCTCGCCGGCACGTCGTCGCCGTAACAAAGCCGGAGCAAGCGCTTCGGTCCTCATGAATAAGGCCACCACGAAGATCGAGGACTACGCCTTCCTCAGTGACACGCAGACGGGGGCGCTCGTCAGCCGCGACGGCTGCATTGATTGGCTCTGCCTGCCCAGCTTCGATTCCGGCGCTTGCTTCGCTTCTTTGCTGGGCGACGCGAAGAACGGCCACTGGAGTTTCGCACCGGCTGAAAACGTTACGCGAACGAGCCGGCGATATCGCGGCGAGACATTGATTCTCGAAACCGAAATCGAAACGGAACAGGGCGCGGTCCGCCTGATCGATTTCATGCCGCCGCGCGGCCATAATCCCGACGTCATTCGCATCGTTGAGGGGATGCGCGGCAGCGTTGCGATGAAGATGCAGCTCATCATTCGCTATGGTTACGGCGAGGTGGTCCCCTGGGTGCGGAAGCGGCACGGCGGGTTGGAGGCGATTGCGGGGCCGGACGCGTTGATTCTGCGGACACCGGTCGAAACGCGCGGCGAAGATCTCACGACGGTCGCAGAGTTCACCGTGCGCTCCGGCGAGCGCGTGCCGTTCGTGCTCACCTGGTTTGTCTCGCACGGAGAACCGCCGCGCGCCGTCAACGCGGAGCACGCGTTGCGCGACACGGAAGAATACTGGACGCAGTGGGCGCAACGTTGCGGACACGAAGGAAGCTGGAGGGAAGCGGTCGTGCGCTCGCTCGTGACGTTGAAAGGCCTCACCTACGCGCCGACTGGCGGAATTGTGGCAGCTCTCACCACCTCATTGCCGGAGAAAATCGGCGGCGTGCGGAACTGGGATTACCGCTTCTGCTGGCTGCGCGACGCGACTTTTACGCTGCTAGCGTTGATGGAAGCTGGTTACAACGACGAAGCGAAATCATGGCGGGAATGGCTGCTGCGCGCGATCGCGGGAAGCGCTGCGCAGATGCAAATCATGTACGGCGTTCGCGGGGAACGGCGCCTCGACGAGTTCGAAGTCGAGTGGCTCAGCGGCTATGAGAACTCGAAGCCGGTCCGCGTCGGGAATGCGGCGGCGAATCAATTTCAACTGGACGTCTACGGCGAAGTGATGGACGCGATGTATCAGGCGAGCCGCGCGGGCATTGTTTCGCAGGAGGCGGATTGGCGCTTGCAGATGGCGCTGTTGAATTACCTGGAGACGTGCTGGGACCAGCCCGACGAAGGCATTTGGGAAGTGCGCGGCGGCCGTCAGCAATTCACGCATTCGAAAATGATGGCGTGGGTGGCGTTCGATCGCGCCGTGAAGCTGATCGAGCAGTGCAACTGTGAAGCGCAGGAACATCTGGAACGCTGGCGCGCGTTGCGCGATCGCATCCACGAAGAAGTCTGCCGGTTGGGTTACAACACGGCGAAACGCGCCTTTACGCAGACCTATGGCTCCGATGCGCTCGACGCGAGTCTGTTAATGATGCCGCTCGTTGGATTTTTGCCGGCCGGCGACGAACGCGTGCGGAACACGGTGGAAGCGATCGAACGCGAACTCGTCGTCGACGGCTTCGTGCTGCGCTATCGGCCAGAGAACGGCGTCGACGGACTCCCGGGCGGTGAAGGCGTTTTCCTGCCGTGTTCATTCTGGCTCGCCGATTGTTTGCACATGCTCGGTCGCACGGACGA
>DASYVG010000042.1:0-10664 GCA_035937255.1 Chthoniobacterales bacterium
AAACGGTCCGTGCACTTCAGGAAGTGATTCGCGAAGCAGGACGCGATCCGGTCCAACGCGATAGTTATTACCGTCATCTCGCCACTGCGGGACGGCCCGTCCTGCCAGTCGCGCGGTCGGCTGAGCCAGAGCTGATCTGCGCGTGACGCGGAGCGCGTCGTTACGCGTCGGCGCGGTTAAATATCTTAATGCGCTGCCGCTGACGTCTCACGCACCGGTTGCGATTCGGCTCGATCATCCTTCAGCCCTGTGCGCGGATCTCGCGCGCGGAGAACTCGATGTGGCGCTCGTCTCGAGCTTTGAGTATTTGCGCAACCCCGTTTACCATGTCGTGGATAACGTTGCGATAGGCTCACGCGGTCCGGTTTACAGTGTTATTCTGGCCTATTGGGGCGAACTCGAGCAAGTGAAGGAAGTAGAACTCGATCCCGCGTCCCAAACCTCGGGCAAGTTATTGCGATGCCTTTTCGCGGAAGCGGGCTTCACGCCGGAAGTGACAGCGAAGAGCGGGCGCTTCGATCTCGAAGTCCCGGGGCCGGAGCGCGCGAAATTGCTTATCGGCGATCAGGCCATCCGCTTTCGCGCGCAGCCCGCGCCCGGGTGCCGAATCCTCGATCTGGGCGAGCTATGGCAACAGACAACCGGGCTGCCATTTGTTTATGCGCTTTGGCTCATTCGTCCCGAGGTCGAGAACAAAACAGAGATCGCCGATCAACTGCGGAGGGTACGCGATCAGAATATGCGGAAGTTGCGCGAACTGGCTGAGGCGCAGACCCAGGTCGCGCCCGATTTCTGTTTCGAATATCTATCGCGTTATCTCCGCTATGGCTTCGGTAAATCCGAACGGCGGGGTTTCGCGATGTTTCGTTCATTATGCGAAAAGCACGGGCTCCTCGGGACCGCCGAACCGCACTTGCACCTGGTCTGACTGGCGCAATCTCGGAAGCCTGGGATTCGCCCGCTGATCTTCGCAGCGGTATCTCGGCGAGACGCGATGAAACTCGCCGCTCATTTCGAAATACATCCGATCGGTGTTCCCAACCTGAACAAAACGAGATTGTGCCGCATCGGTTTGTCAGACGAAGGCCACGGCGATAAACTGCTTAGTGGAACGCCGATGGATCATCGCCCCCGCAGAATTCGCCGCCGCCGCCTCCTTTTCGTGGAGCGAAATCTGCGATTTGCCCTGTATTGTCGCGTTCCTGCGCCAGCGCGGTCTCGCCACCGCCGATGAGGTCGCGTCCTTCCTGCAGCCCCGACTGCGTTCGTTAGGCGATCCGTTTTTCTTGCCGGGAATTGCAGCAGCGGTTCCCCGAATCTTTCGCGCGGTAGACGCGGGCGAGCGGGTCGTGCTCTTTGGCGATTACGACGTCGACGGCGTGACGTCGCTCGCTCTACTCGCGGAAATGTTGCGGGCTTACGGGGCTGCGCCGTCGCTTTTTCTCCCGTTGCGCATGGAGGAAGGCTACGGCCTCAATCGCGAAAGCGTCGAGCGTTGCTGGGATCAGCACAAACCTGAGCTTTTAATCGCGGTGGATTGCGGGACCTCCTCCACCACCGAGATCGCGGAGCTGAAGAGGCGCGGCGCTGATGTGATCGTCCTCGACCATCACGAGCCCAAATCCGAATTGCCGGAGTGTGTCGCGCTGGTTAATCCAAAGGTGAAATCCGACTGCGCGCTGCACTACTTGTGCAGCGTGGGCGTGGTTTTCAAGCTCTGCCACGCATTGTTGAAAACACGGCCGCTTCCTGCATTCGATTTGAAAGCGCGCCTCGATCTGGTAGCGCTTGGCACCGTCGCCGACATCGTCCCACTCGAAGGCGAAAATCGCGTCCTGGTGCAGCGTGGCACGCGCGAGATCGGACGATCAACGCGGCCGGGGATTCGTAAATTACTGGAGGTGGCGGCAGTTCACTCGCCGGTTGGGACCGAAGATATTGGGTTCCGCTTGGGTCCGAGGTTGAATGCCGCCGGCCGCCTCGCGACGGCTGAGAAATCGTTGCAACTTCTTCTGACCACGGATGAAAACGAGGCGGCGGAGTTAGCGACATTTCTCGACCGGCAAAATCGTGAACGCCAGACCGTCGAAAAGTGTGTCTTCGCCGCCGCGGACGAGCAGGTCGTGCATGTCTTCGATCCGGAAAACGATGCCGCGATCGTAGTCGGCGGTCGCGGCTGGCATCCCGGCGTGGTTGGGATTGTGGCGTCGCGCCTGGTCCGGAAATATCACCGCCCGACCATCGTGATCGGTTTTGATGAGTCCGGCACTGGGAAGGGAAGCGGACGGAGCATCGAGGGCTTGTCGATCGTAGAGGCACTCTCGAGATGCGACCGATGGCTGGAGAAGTTCGGCGGCCACGAGATGGCGGCTGGATTGACTGTGCGGGAGGAGAATCTCGAATCTTTCGGGAACGCCTTCCGCAACGCAGCGCGCGCCCTGCTTACGAAAGAACAACTACAAGCATGCCTGCACGTCGATCACGAGCTATCGTTTGCGGAGCTGACTGGTGAGCTGCTTCGCTGGCATGACATGCTGCAACCATTTGGCAGCGGCAACCAGCAGCCGGTTTTCTTCGCGCGCACAGTGGAACCGGTGCAGGCTCCCCAAATTTTGAAGGAAAAACATCTTGTGTTGCGACTGCGGCAGCGCAATCACCACCAGCGCGCTATTTATTTCGATGGCGCCGCCGATCCGCTTCCGGAGCCGCCTTGGGATGTGGCTTTTCGGATTCAATCGGACGAATACGGAGGCGAGGTGCGCTTGCAGATGCAGGTGCAATCGGTACGCGCAGCTCAGCCGCGATGATCGAGCTTCACCAATCGCTCGCTGAAATCGACTGGATCGCTCGTCCACGCTTGACGCCGCTGCGGCGTCTCGGCATCGAAACGGTCGAAGATCTGCTCACTCACTTTCCGCGCCGGCACGAAGATCGGCGCGAATTTTCCGGCTTTCCGCAAGAAGAGAGCGAAAGACCCGTTTGTCTATGCGGTGAGGTTACGAAGACTCAGCTCAGGCGTTTCGGAGGCTGGAAGAAAATTTTCGAGGCTACGATCGAGGAAACTGGAGCTTATGCGCTGAGTCAGCCGCTGATTTTGCGCTGGTTCAATCTGCACTACGTACAAAAGATGATCGTCACAGGCCAGCGGCTCGTGATCTTCGGGAAGCCGCGGCGGCGCGGTCAGCGCTTGTGCATGGATCATCCGGATTTCGAGGTGATCGAAAATGACGACGAAATTTCGATTCACTTCCGGCGCATCACCCCGATCTACCCCGCGACCGAAGGCGTTTCGCAACGTGTTCTTCGGAGCCTGATTTACCGGCTGCTCGAGAATATCTCATCCGATTCGGTCGAAACGTTGGTGCCTCGGAATTTCGTCGATGGAGCGCGCGGCCAGGCCTTGCACGAGATTCATTTTCCCGAGTCGGACGCGCAGCTCGCCGCGGCCCGACAGCATCTTGTTTTCTCCGAATTTTTTGCGCTGCAAATGACGATTGCGGCACGGCGGAAATCAGCGAAGACACGCACGGGCCGAGCCCATTCCGGCATGGGGAATCTAGGGCGGAAATTCCTCGCTTCCCTACCCTTCCAGCTCACCGCCGCGCAACGCAGGGTAATCGACGAAATTCGCCGCGATTTAGACACACCGCAGCCCATGAATCGATTGCTCCAAGGTGATGTTGGCTCTGGGAAAACGGTCGTCGCGGTGGCCGCGATGCTACGCGTGGTGGAAGCTGGATTTCAGGTTGCCCTCATGGCGCCGACCCAGATCCTGGCGGAGCAGCATTACGCCGTGTTATGCCAATGGCTCGATCCTCTCGGAGTAAAGCTTTCTCTGCGGACCGGCGCGCGTCAGGACGAGAGTTTCCTCCCCTTGCTTTCGGGAGCTGATCGACCTGACATCATCATCGGCACGCACGCATTGCTTTACGAGACCGTTGCGTTTTCGGGCCTCGGACTCGTTGTCATCGACGAGCAACACAAGTTCGGTGTCTCGCAACGTGCGCTTCTCACCGCCCGTGAGCCGGCGCCGGACGTTCTCGTTATGACAGCCACGCCAATTCCGCGCACGCTCACCATGACGCTATACGGTGATCTGGACGTATCCGTGATCGACGAGATGCCGCCGAACCGCGGCCGGATCGTCACCGCCGTACGCGATCCCGAGAATCTTGGCGAAGTCCTGAGCTTCTTGCGAAAGGAGCTCGAAGCTGGCCGCCAGATGTATGTGATTTACCCGCTCATCGACGAAAGCGAGAAACTGGACGTGAAGGCAGCGGCGGCGGAGTTTGCGACATGGCGCGAACGGCTCGCCCCCTTTCGCTGCGCCTTATTGCATGGCCGTATTCCGGCAGCCGAGAAACAAACAATCATGGACAGCTTCCGCTCCGGGAGAACCAGCGCGCTAATCAGCACCACGGTGATCGAAGTTGGAATCGATGTTCCCAATGCCACGGTAATGCTGATTGAAAACGCCGAACGTTTCGGGCTGGCGCAACTGCATCAGCTGCGCGGCCGCATCGGGCGCGGTGAGCACAAGGCCTATTGTGTGCTGCTTAGCTCCGAAAGATCGAGCGAGACAATGGCGAAGCTGGCGGTGCTGGAGAAAACCAGTAACGGGTTCGAAGTCGCCGAAGCGGATTGGAATTTGCGCGGACCGGGGGATTTGCTCGGCACCGCGCAAAGCGGGTTGCCGGCGCTGAAGTTGGGGAGTCTGAAAGAAGATGTGCCGTTAATGTTGCGCGCACGTGCCGCTGCGGTCGCGATTATGGAACGAGATCCGACGCTTAACGAACCCGAGAATCAACGTTTCCGGCGATTGGTTGTCGAAGAACAGGGACGAACCTTTGCCAACGTCAGCTAATGAGAAATTTATTTAGATTTGTCGCTTTTGTCATCGTGCTCAGCGCTGGGATTTCCTTGCTCTACGACTACCGGATCAAACACGGCGATCTGCGCATTCTGGCGCGTGCCACGCCGGAGAAGTACACGCTGGCTTCCGCGCCGAGCGTGGATCCGAAGGATGTCGCCGCGCTCGAAAGTCTCAACCGGGACCGACGCGCGCTTGTCGGCAGTGTCGTGCCATCGGTCGTGAGTATCAAAACGTCGAAGAAGATCGCGTTGCGCCGCCAATACGGACTCGATCCGTCGGAATTCTTTAATCGCAATCCACGGCAATTCCGAAATCCGAACGATCAGGCGCTCGTGCAGAATTCGCTTGGATCAGGCGTGATCGTCTCGAACGAGGGGCACATTATTACAAATAATCACGTGGTCGATCAGGTCGATGACATCGAGGTGCAGCTGAGCGACGGGCGCATGAAAAAAGCGCGTTTGGTCGGCGCTGACTCGGAGTTGGACGTCGCCGTTCTCAAAATCGATGAAGCGGGGCTCAAGCCTCTAAAACTCGGCGATTCCGATGGGGTGCAGGCAGGTGATTTCGTCCTCGCGATTGGCAACCCCTTCGGCTTCGACGAAACCGTGACGGACGGAATCATCAGTTCGAAGGGACGCCCTAACCGGGGTGATAGCTTTGGGGATTACCTGCAAACGAACGCCGCCATCAATCCGGGCAATAGCGGCGGCCCGCTCATCAATTTGCGCGGCGAAGTAGTGGGGATTAACACGGCGATTATTTCGCGCAGTGGCGGATCGCAGGGGATCGGCTTCGCGATTCCTTCGAATACGGTGAAAACGGCCCTCGAAAGTTTACTGAAGCAGGGGCGGATTATCCATGGTTATCTCGGGATCCAAACACGGCGGTTACAAGACGGCCAGAACGATCAGAACGCGGATGGCGTGGTCGTAGATGACGTGGTGCAAGGATCACCCGCGGCCGCGGCGCAGATTCAGAAAGGCGATGTCATCCGCAAGTTCGACGGACATGAAGTGCGCAATTTTCCTGAGCTTCGCAGCCTCGTTTCACAGGTCGAGTTGAATAAAAAGGTGGAGCTCGAGGTAGTTCGGAACGGAAAAATGGTGAAAGCGACGACCGAAATTAAAGAGCAACCGGTTGACTATCAGGCGGCGCGTGTCGCGCCTCAGTCCCAAGGTCCGGGAGCGCAGGTGCCCCAGCCACAGCTGCCACCTGGCGCGGATGAATCAGACGAAGATGACAGCGCGGCGGCACCGCTTGGCGCGCTCAACGTCGATGAACTGACACCTGATGTGGCGCGCCGGCTCGATTTACCACCGTCCGTGCGTGGAGTGGTGGTGACCAAAGCGGAAGGAAGCTCGGCCGAGCTGCGGGCGGGCGATGTAATCGAAGAAGTTGATCAGCAGCCGGTAACTTCGGTGGCGGAATACAAGAAGCTGGTGGGTTCGCTCGATCCCAATCAGACGCACGTTCTCTCGGTTTGCCGGCATCGGGCGAGGTCCTTCGTGGTCCTGCGGCCTCGTTAGGCGGGGACGATTCTGCTTGAGCACCGCCTGCCCGCCGGAGCATGCTCAGGTGCGAGGTAAACTTTCTTCCATAACTATGAAATTCAAATTAGCTACGCTGGCGCTGGTCGCGTTCGTCTTACCGGCCATCCAAGAGGTGCGGGCGGCAACGGACGTATCGATATTTTACGACAATTTAAGCGACGGAAATTGGTTTGAGGTGGCCGATTACGGTTACGTTTGGCAGCCGCAAGTTGCGGCCAGCAACAACAACTGGCGACCGTACACGGACGGTTATTGGGCGAGCACCGACGCTGGTTGGACCTGGGTTTCCTACGAGGATTTCGGTTGGGCTACCTATCATTACGGGCGCTGGACAAACGTTGCTGATACCGGTTGGGTCTGGGTTCCGGGAAACGAATGGGGTCCCGCATGGGTCTCGTGGCGCACCGGCAGCGAGCAGGTGGGCTGGGCGCCGCTGCCACCGGCCGCGGACACGGTCTACGAAGGTCATCCGATCTCCGGCCACGTGGACGTGGATTACGATATCGGTCCGTCGTGGTACAACTTCGTCGACGTGCAATATATCGGTGAACCGGTGCTGTTGAATCATCTCTACGCACCGGATCAGAACCTCGTTTACGTAAACAATTCCGTGAACGTGACGAACATCGTCTACAACAACAACATCGTGGTGAACAATGGTCCCAATCTGCACGGCCTGGCGGTCGCGCCGTTACACAAGTTACCGACCCTGAAACTGCAGCATGGTGCTTTCGCAAACGGCGCGGCTGGTAATGGTGCTTTCAACAAAATCCAGGGTGGACAGTTGCTCGTGAACACACCGATGAAACTGGATAAATCTGCGCAGCTGATCGCGCCGAAAAATGTGAAAGCAAAACTCGACCATCCAAAGCTGGAACGTGGTTGGTCGGGTCTGAAGGACCCAGCTCAGCAAGCGCAGCTAAAGGAGAAATTCAAAAGTGAAGATCCAAACTCGTTCCAAGGCTTAAGAAAGCTCGGCGGCAACGGCAAATTGAATGCGGACGGAAGACCGACCGCCGTTCAGGGCGACGTGAAAGCGATTAAGGGCAACGAGCAGTCAGGGCAGGACCACAAAGGCAACAATGCCACCGCCAAAGACCAACTGAAGAATAGCAACAGTGGTGGCGAACTCGGACGAGGTCATAAGATCCGCGGCGCGGCGAAGCTCAACGATGAGAACGCCGAAAACCCAGGCAGAGAACATAAGGTCAAGCCGGCCGAAAATTCGAGCGACGGACAGGGAAACGGTGCGGGGTCGGGAAAAGCCAAATCCAAACGCGTGCAAGCGTACCCGGAAGAGCGCGGGAACGCGCCGCAGGGAGGCGGCGATATCCATCGTGAAGGCGGCGGCAGCGGCAAACATCAGAAGATGGGAGAGCGCCAGCACGTCGAGACCGCGCCCAGTCATTCGCTCGGAAATACCGGTAGCGGCCCGTTTCCCGAAGGACATGGAAAAGGACGGAAACAGGAGGACCCGAATAAGCGGAAGAAAGGCCATTTCGACCCGAACGCGCCATCGGACTGAAAAAGCGCTTCCGCAGCAAACAGCCTCGGCACACGCCGAGGCTGTTTGCTGTACCAGATCATCCTCGAGCTGTACGCAGAAGCGCTGCCCGGCCGGAGTGGGTCCCGTGAACGAATGAAACAGGAGTGAATAATCCCTCCCTTCGCTGGGTCTAAACTCTCAACGCGGAAACTATGAAACGACTACTAATTGCATTAATGCTGTTCGCTGCGGTCGTGCCGGCAGCTCGGCAGGCTCGAGCAGCGGCGGAGGTCTCGGTTGATTTTTTCTACGATAACCTCGCGTCCGACGGCAACTGGCTCGACGTGGCAGATTACGGCTATGTCTATCAACCTAACGTCAGCGTCAGCAATCGGAATTGGCGTCCCTATTCGGACGGCTATTGGGCTTATACCGATGTCGGCTGGACCTGGGTGTCATACGAAAACTTCGGTTGGGCCACCTATCACTACGGCCGTTGGGCGCGCTTGGCCGAGCAGGGCTGGGTCTGGGTGCCCGGCGATCGGCCGGTGTGGGGTCCAGCGTGGGTTTCCTGGCGGACCGGCGGTAATTACATCGGATGGGCGCCACTGCCTCCCGGCGGCGAGGCGGTCTATGAGGGAAGGCCCATTAACGGGCATGTTGACATAGATTTCGACATCGGCCCTGCCTACTACAACTTCGTGGACGTGCGTTACATCGGCGAACCGGTGCTGCGCGATCGAATCTTCGATTACAACCAGAACGTCACATACATCAGCAACACTGTGAACGTGACCAACATCACCTACAACAACTCGACCGTTTATAACTACGGCCCTGATTACAACACGGTCAATGCTTACTCGACGCGTCCCATTCAGCGTTTGACGCTGCAGCGCGATGCGAATTTCACGCCCACGGCGGGCGTTTCGGTCGCGTCATTGACGAAGGTGCAGGGTGACAAGTTCATCGTGGGGGCTCCGCTGAAGATTGAAAAATCGACCCAGCCGATCGCGCCGAAGAACGTGAAAATGAAGATCGCGCAGCCAAAGTTTGAGCATGGCTGGTCGCAGGTTTCAGACAAGAAGGTAGAGGCACAGTTGAAGCAGAAAATGAAGATGGAAGATGCTAAATCCGTTCCGCCGCCGACAAGCAGCCCGCGCGCGGGCGCCGAAGCTTCCGCAGGTGCTTCGCCGACACCCGGTGCGACCGCTGCAACCGGGGCAGCGGTAGCTCCTAGTGCAGCCGCTACCGCAACCGCGGGTGCGGCAATGACGCCCGCGCAAGGGAAGGGTAAGCGCAAGAACGATCGGCGAGCCGGGCCTTCTGCGACGCCAGGCGCGACCGGGACTGCCTGGGCTGAGAGCCAGCCAAGAGTTACTCCGACGAACTCGTCCGAGAATCGTAAACGTGGGAAAGGCAAACCTGGAGACACGCAACCGAATGGTGCTGCGTCGGCCGAGCCCTCCATCTCTTCTGCTCCAGCCGCTGAGAGCGGCGCCGGGACTGCTCCCGCGGAGTCAGGTCAAGGGCGCAAGGGCCGCAAGGGTGGACGCGAACAGGGTACCATAAACGCTTCGGCTACACCAGCCGCTGAAACGAACGACCCATCGAATGGGGATCGACCTGGTCGCGGGAAGAATCGACAGGAACGCCGCGACATGCGGGCGGATCGGCCCCAAGCTCCCGAGGGCGCTGGTGCGGCCCCGGCGCCAGCTAATCCGCAAGGTCAAGGATCTGCAGCGGAAGGTTCACAAGGGCAGGGCGGTGGCCGCGGACGGCACCGCGATCAGGCGAGCCCGCAGGGGACTGACGCAACTGGTGGACAAGGCGACGCGGCGGGTCAGGGAAATGGACGCGGTGAAGGCCGCGGCGGTCGCAACAAAAATAAGGGCGAACCATCGCCGACAGCCTCGCCCACGCCGGCTGGCTAAAAAGCTCAAACGAGCGCGAATTCGAGCGGCCTCGGAGCAATCCGGGGCCGCTTTTTTTAGAGCAGCTCAGCAATTTGCACCGCGTTGAGCGCCGCGCCCTTCAGGAGTTGATCGCCGGAAACCCAGAACGCGAGGCCATTCTCCAGAGCGCAGTCACGTCGGACCCGGCCGACCTGGCAATTGTCCTTTCCGGCTACGGCGATCGGCGTCGGATAGCGATTGCGCTTCGGCTCGTCCACTAATTCCAGGCCGGGCGCTTTTGCGAGCACCTCCAGAGCTTCCTCGACGTCAACCGTTCGCTCGAATTCCGCGTGCACGGCGACGGAATGCGCGCGGTAGACGGGCACGCGGACGCAAGTAACCGATGCTTGGAACTCCGGCAGGTGCATGATCCGCCGGCCCTCGTTCTGCATTTTCATTTCTTCCTTCGTATAACCGGAATCGAGAAACGAATCGACGTGCGGCAGAACATTAAAAGCGATCGGGTGCGGGTACACGTGTGCCGTCATCGGCTCGGACCTGGCCGCCGCGGCGACTTGCATTTCAAGCTCCCGGATGGCGCGGGCGCCGCTGCCGGAAACCGCCTGGTAACTGGCCGCGAAGACGCGGCGCACCCCAAAAGCGAGATGCAAAGGATACAGCGCCATTAACGTCACGGCCGTCGTGCAGTTGGGATTCGCAATCAGACCCTGATGCTTTGCCACATCGGCACCGTTGATTTCCGGAATAACCAGCGGCACGTCTGGTTCCATGCGAAAGACCGAAGAGTTGTCGATCACAACGGCACCGGCTTCCTTCGCGAGCGGCGCAAACTTCCG
>DASYVG010000043.1:0-3446 GCA_035937255.1 Chthoniobacterales bacterium
CGTCGCCACTTTTGAGACGACCACGAGCGCGTTGACCTGGACGCTGTTTCTTACACCGTCCGCGTAACGGAGCGGCAGGTATGGGGTCGGACCGTTCTACTTGCTCCATGGCGCGCGAGTCATCTGCAGCCATTATCTGACGCATCATCTTCCCGAGCTTTATCCAGAGCCGGAACGATTCCGGCCGGAACGCTGGCGCGAGATTAATCCGAGTCAGTACGAGTATCTTCCCTTCAGTGCGGGTCCGCGAATGTGCATCGGCGCGATGTTTGCCATGCAAGTCGTCAAGATTTCACTCGCGATGATGCTGCAACAGTTCCGCTTCACCGTCGTGCCTGGGACTCGGATTGATCGTGTGATCAGAATCACGATGAATCCGCGGCACGGCCTGCCGATGATGGTCGCGCCTAACGATCGGAAGTTCGAGAGGAGCGCCGTGCACGGCCAGATTCGCGAAATGGTGACCTTGCCTTAAGCTCAGGAAGCAGGGCCGAGCCGGGTATGTTTGTCGATCGGATAAAAGTTTTCGCTCAGGCTGGGGACGGCGGCCGCGGCTGCGTCAGTTTTCGCCGCGAAAAATTCGTTCCGCGCGGTGGCCCCGACGGCGGCGATGGCGGTCGCGGCGGCGACATCATTTTGCGTGCTGACACGCATACGGACAACCTCGCGAACATGTTCTACGAGCCGATCATCAAAGCGAAGAGCGGCAGCCACGGGCAGGGGAAACAAATGCACGGCCGCGGCGCGGCGGCGCGCGTCGTAAAAGTGCCGGTCGGTACTGTGGTTTACAGCGTTCCCGCGCCACCTCCGCGCGTCGACGAGTTCGCTGAGGACTCGGAAACGCCGCTGCCTCCCATAGGCGGAAAGACGCCGGCGGAGGAAATAGCCGATCTAATTTCCGAAGATCAGGAGTTTGCTCTTTGTCGCGGCGGACAGGGTGGCAAAGGAAATGTTCACTTCAAGAGCTCGAAAAACCGCGCGCCGGTTCAATACACCGATGGCGAGGAGGGTGAACGCGGCTATTTTCTGCTCGAGCTGCGAACGATCGCAGACGCCGGGCTGGTCGGATACCCGAACGCTGGAAAATCAACCCTGCTCGGGAAGATTTCCGCTGCGCATCCCAAGGTCGCAGCCTACCCATTCACGACCTTGCATCCGAGCGTGGGGATTGTTGAGCTCGGTGGTTATCGTCGCGTACGCGTGGCGGACATTCCCGGCCTCGTCGAAGGCGCGCATCGCAATGTCGGTCTGGGGCACGATTTTCTCCGTCACATCGCGCGCTGCCGCCTTTTTCTTTTCGTGCTGGATACAGCGGGGAGTGAGGGCCGCCATCCGATCGAAGATCTGCAGTCGTTGCGACGTGAGATTGATCTCTACGATTCGCGCCTCTCCGCGCGACCGTGGACGGTGGTGGCGAACAAAATGGATCTGCCCGGTGCGGAGGAAAACCTGGTCGCGCTGCGACAAAGGTTTCCGTCGGTCGCCTTCACTCCGTTCTCTGCTCAGACAGGCGCAGGTCTGACTGAACTGACGGCGTTGCTTTCCCATTCCATCGATGAATCGCCCCGCCAGAAAGTTGCCGAATTAATCGCGCAGGCCGAGCACGCGACGGTCTCCAATTAACAAATAGACAAGTGCGGCAAGGTCGAGAAAAGTCAGGCTTATGGCACGACGAGTTATAGCAAGTTACTGCACCACTTTCCTGAAACCGGAGATGCTCCACATCTACCGCCAGGTCACGTCGCTTCGGAACACGCGCACTTTTGTGATGACGAAGGCACTGCAGAACTCTGAGCGCTTCCCGTTCTCCGACATTGAAATTATCCCGCAACCGCGCATTAACCTTTTGCGCCACGGTTGGCTGAAGCTTGTAGAGCGACGACCACCGATCGTGTATCGCGGCGAATATCAAATGCTTTCATCGCTGCTCGCACGCCGCGGCGCGGATTTGATGCACATTTACTTCGGACACACGGGCGTTCACCTGCTGCCTTTCATCGAGTGCTGGAACAAGCCGTGCGTCGTGTCGTTTCACGGCGCGGATGTCGCGGAAAAAGCCGACATCCCGAGTTATGCCACGCGTTTGCAGCGGATGTTTTATGCGGTGCCTTTGGTTTTTGCGCGCTCGCAGTCGTTAGCCGACCGGCTTATTCACCTCGGATGTCCCCCGGATCGTCTTCGGATCAATCGCACCGGCGTTCCGTTGAACGATTTTCCCTTTGTCCGTCGCAAAGCCCCTGAAAATGGGCGCTGGCGATTTTTTCAGGCCAGCCGCCTCATCCCGAAAAAAGGCGTGGCCACGGCGCTGCGCGCTTTTGCGGTGGTCCAACGCCAGTGTCGAAACGCAGAGTTTCTGATCGCCGGGAAGGGTCCACTTCAGCCCGAATTGGAACGGCTTATTGCTCAATTGGGCATTAATGGTCAGGTGCGGTTTTGCGGCTTCCTCACCCAGGCTGAACTTGTGAAAATGTACTCGATGGCACACGTCTTCCTGCACCCGAGCGAAACGCCGCCGGACCACGATCAGGAGGGCATTCCCAACTCTATTCTCGAAGCGATGGCGACCGGTTTGCCAGTCGTCGCCACCAGACACGGCGGCATTCCCGAAGCAATCGACGACGGCCGCACTGGTTTTCTTGTTCGTGAGGGCGATTACCGTGCACTTGCCACGACGATGATGCGGCTGATCACGACACCGTCGCTTCGGGAAGAAATCGGCCGGCGCGCGAGCGAATCGGTCGCGACGAATTTCGAGCAAGCAGAGCAGGTGCGCCGGCTTGAGTCTTACTATTATGAAGCGATGGCCTCGCGCGAAAGCGCCGCCGAGACGCAGCCCCGTGCGGTGGCTCCGGAGCCATCGCGATTAGTGGCCCACGCCTCGGTCGAGTAGCGAGGGTTTCGCGTTCGGTGCGGCTGACCCTGAGAAGTTCGCAAAGTTTCTTGTCAATCCGGTAAAACGCGCTTTGGTAAGCCCGACGCAAGCAGTCTCTTGAGTTGAGTTCGCGGCCTTTGCGGCCAGCGCACCTCTGGAAGTGATCGGGCTGCTGCATTGTCACTTTAACCGAATGCTGCATCGCTTTTCATTTTTGCCCATCGTCGCGCTGGGGATTTTTGGCTTTGGTGCAATCGCGCCAGAGGTCGCCGCAGCAGAGCCGGCACAAGAGCACGCGACCGCGAAGGAAGAACACGAAGCGATCTCGTTGAAGCCTGCCATTTTGTTTCAGGTCGGCAAATTTGCCGTCACCAATTCAATGCTCGTCACGTGGATTGTTGCGGTCGGTATCATTCTCGCTGCTCAGACCGCCACGCGGAACATCAAGCCGGTCCCCAGCGGCGCGCAGAATTTCTGGGAATGGCTCGTCGAAAGTCTCTACAACTTTCTCGAGAGCGTGATCGGGAGCGAGCTAGTGCGGAAGACTTTCTGGTTTTTCGCGACGATTTTCATT
>DASYVG010000044.1:0-7927 GCA_035937255.1 Chthoniobacterales bacterium
TTACTCGAACAGGTTCTCACATCGGATCAGTTCGCGCGCAATGTGAAGACGCACGAAGAAAGTGGCGAGCTCGTCGAGTACGCGATCAAGCTGCCCGGCGACGAGAACGGCGCGCCAGTCTGGTTGCCGATCGACGCGAAATTTCCGACCGAGGATTATCAGCGCCTGGTCGCGGCGCAAGACCAGGGCGACGCCGCGCTCGTCGATGAAGCGATGAAGGGACTCGAGACGCAGCTCCGGCGTTGCGCGAAAGATATCTGCAGCAAATACATCAATCCACCGCGCACGACCGACTTCGCGATCATGTTTCTGCCGACCGAAGGTTTGTATGCGGAAGCGATCCGCCGCGTCGGATTGGTCGAGCAGGTGCAACGCGATTGTCGTGTTGTCTTCGCTGGTCCAACCACGCTGGCGGCATTGCTCAACAGTCTGCAGATGGGTTTTCGCACGCTCGCGATTCAGAAACGGTCGAGCGAAGTCTGGAATCTACTCGCCGCGGTCAAGAATGAATTCGGCAAGTTCGGCGATGCGCTGACAAAGGTGAAAGACAAACTAGAACAAGCGTCGAGCGACATGGACAAAGTGGCGGTTCGCTCGCGCCAGATCACGAAGAGATTACGCGATGTGCAGCAGCTGCCCGCCGGTAACTCCCCTGATCTCTTGCAAGCCTTGCTGCCGGAATCCGAAAGTGACGGCGCAGACTAGAGCGTCGCGTCCCAGCTCGCTTTGTCGGTCAGCAGTATTTCGCGCAGTAGACGAATCGGCAGCATGCCATGATCGAGCACCGCGTCGTGGAACTTCTCGAGATCAAACTTGTCGCCCTCCTGGGCCTGGAAATCTTGGCGCAGTTTCAGGATCTGCAATTTGCCTAACGTGTAATTTAGGTAGCCAGGATCAAAGGTTCCGCGCATGGCCTCGGAGCGCGCCGGCTTCTCTTCCATGTAGCAGTTTTCCTGGAAGAACTTTGTGCCATCCTCGACCGACATTCCCTGCGTGTGTAATTTGATCGAGACGCAAAGACGACAGAGCCGCTTCATCGCCTCCGCCGTCTGCGCCATGCGATATTTGGCCGCGCGCTTCACCTCTTCGTCGCTCGGCTGGGGGTTCATGCTGCCGCCGTAGCCAGCATCCAGCACCATCTTTTCGCAGTAATGCGCCCAGCCTTCGATGAACGCATAGCTGCCGAAAATTTTCTCCGCTTTGCTCGCTTTGGAGGCGTTCAAATGCAGGAACTGGACGTAATGTCCGGGATACGTTTCGTGAATCGAGATCACGTCGCCGCTGTAAAAGTTGAATGAGGTTAGCCACTGCTCTTTCTGGTTGTCCGGCCAGTCCAGCTCGGTTGGGGTGACGTAGTAGTAGGCTTCCGTTGCTTTGGCTTCGAAGGCGCCCGGCGTGTCCATCGACGCGAAGCTGGTGGCGCGCCGATACTGCGGCATTTCCTTTAATTGTGCCCGCACGTCGGAAGGAATGCTGACCAGATGTCGGTCGAGCACAAATTGCCGGATCGCGTCGAGCTTCTGTGCCATGTCTGGCAGGAGATTCTCCGCCGTCGGATGCTCGGTTTGAATCTGCTTAAAGATGTCCGCGGCCGGCTTGCTTGCTTCGATTTTCCTAGCGGCTTCCGCAAACACCTTTTGCTCGTTCTTCAATTCGGCCAGTCCGAGCTCCAGAAGCTTCGCCGGCTTGAGATCGACCAGCTCATCTTCCTTGAGCATGTGATGATATTTTTCATCGCCGAGGGCGAAAGGCGCGTTCGCTTTCGGCAGGCGCTCTTTTTCGAGCCAGTTCGCATATTCGTTCAGAGCCATGGTCGCCTTGCGGTTCGACTGCTGGAAGCCAGCGACCAGCTTTTCGTCTTTCAAGCCGGCGAGTGCCTCGACCAGATTCCGCTTCATGAAATCCGCTGTCCCACGCGCGATCTGAATCGCGAGCTCGACGTACGGTTTGGGGAGGACCGGATTGAGATTCGTTTTCGCGGCGATGACAATGTTCGGCGCCTGATTCTCGATTGCGATGATGCTACGAACGCGATCTTCGAGTGGTGCGAAGTTGCGTTTGATGTAGGCGTTGACGTCGATGGCGCGGGCGTAGGTCATCGGGTTTTGTTCGAACGACGACATGTCGCGAATCTGGAAGAGCTCGCGGCTGATCGACGTTTGCAGAAGGCGCAGATCGATCGCTTCCCGCGGGCTTAGTTTGTTTGCCTCAAACTTTTTCAGTCGTTCGTCGAAGCGTCGGAGGCGCTCGAGTTCAGCGTCGATCGCGAGCCGGGTGCATTCATTGACGCGCCCGTCGTATTCATGAAACCCAAGTCCGGTCGCGGCGAGCGGACGCCAGTTCAAATACCCCTTGATGTATTCGTCGGTGACTTTCTCGAACTCCGCGTCGGAGGTGTTTAGGGCGGGCGACGCGGTCGGCGGAGGAGAGGTAACAGCAGCCGTGGCGGTCGGGCTGGGCGATGATTTTTCCGGTTTGCTTGCGGCGGGTTTGGCGGACGGAGTTGCGCTCGCGCGAGGGCTCGGTGTTGAGCTTGCTTTTTTGGGACTGCGGGAAGGCTTGGGCGTCGGCTTGGGAGTGGCGCTGGGCGTCGCGCTCGGCGTCGCCGTCGCGCTCGGCCGCGGAAAAGGCGTCGTGACGGGATTGTTGAACGGGCTGCTGGCGAGCGAGAGCGCGCCAGCGACGGAAATTGCGAACGGGTAAATTCTTTTCATGGCGCGCGGGCGGTTCGTCGGCCCGCAGTTTAGCCGACCGCTTGCGCGTTGCCAAAAAATTAGGAATGCGCGATGATCGTCGGCGTCCCATCCATCGACCCGCCTCATGAAACGCCGCCTTCTGGTCAGCACCTTCGCGGCATTGTTATTCCTGAACGTTTTGCTCGGCCTGCGCTTCTACCGGATGCGGGCGGCCGAGACAGATGACGATTCTGGCTACGCACAAATCTCGGTCTTCGCGAAGGCGGTCCAGCTCCTTCGCCAGGATTATGTGGATGGGAATAAGACGAGCTATCACGACCTGATCTACGCCGCGATGAAAGGGATGCTCTCGTCGCTCGATCCGCACAGTCAGTTCATGGATCCGAACGACTTCAAGGACATGCAGGACGACACGCGGAGCCGTTTCAACGGACTCGGGATTGAAGTCTCGATGAAGAATGGCGTGCTCACCGTGGTCACGCCGATGGAGGATACCCCCGCGGCCAAGGCGGGAATTCTGGCGGGAGATCAGATCCTGCGGATCAATGGGACCTCCACGGAGAAGTTGGCCTTGACCGAGGCGATGAACGTGTTGCGCGGCACGCCCGGGCAAAAGGTCGCACTGACTGTGATGCATCTCGGGACCAAGGAAATCAAAGATTACGTGCTCGAGCGCGCGGAAATCAAAGTGCAAAGCGTAAAAGGCGTCAAGTTGCTGGATCCAGAGTTAACCGGCGCTTTCAAGATCGGCTACGTGCGTTTGATTCAGTTCAACGAACCAACGGCGGACGAGCTCGCCAAAGCGCTGGATGAACTGCAAAAGCAGGGGATGCAGGCGCTCGTCCTCGATATGCGCAACAATCCTGGCGGATTGTTAAACAGCGCCGTCGATGTCTGTGCGCAATTCCTGGCCCCAAATACCAAGGTTGTCTCCACGCAGGGCCGGGTCGCTTCGCAACAGCGCGATTATGCCACGTCCGGCGGCATCAAGGAGCGACCACGCTTTCCGATTGCGGTCCTCATCAACGAAGGCAGCGCCAGCGGCGCGGAGATCGTAGCGGGCGCGCTGAAGGATCTACGTCGGGCGGTGCTGGTGGGCGAAACCACTTTCGGCAAGGGATCGGTGCAGAACGTCATGCAGTTACCGGATGGATCGGCCTTGCGTTTCACGACCGCAAAATATTACACGCCGAGCAAGCAGGTCATTCAGGGCAACGGCGTTTCGCCCAACATTCGGGTGCCGATGACGGCCGAGCAGGAGCGCGCCCTTTTTGCCCTGCGCAATTCCGATAATGTGAAGCCGGAAGACGAAAAAAACTTCATCAAAGGAAAGGACCCTCAAATGCTGCGCGCGATCGACGCGCTGAAGGGCGTGATGGTGTACACGCAGAAGGCTGAGCCCAAACTCGATGCCGTGAAGCGCTAGCGCTGGCTCGCCGATGGCATCGGTCTGGTCGTTCCCGTTTGAGGAGGCGAGTAAAGCGCGGTGAATGCTACGACCATCCTCGCGCTCGAGACGTCATGTGACGAAACGGCGGTCGCGATTCTGCGTGGCACGACATTGCTCGCGAGCGAGATCGCTTCTCAGACCGCGGAACACCAGCCGTACGGTGGAGTCGTGCCGGAGGTGGCTTCCCGTAATCATCTCGTGCAAGCGCCGAAGCTCCTGCAGCGAGCGCTCGAAGCGGCTGCTCTCTCGGTCGGCGAAATCGACGCCTTTGCGGCGACGAGTGGCCCGGGCCTCGCTAGTTCCCTCATGATCGGCGCCTCTCTTGCGAAAGGACTCGCGCTCGGATCGCGGAAGCCATATCTCGCCGTGAATCACCTGGAAGGACATTTATTGTCCCCATTTTTTCGCGACGATTTTGATGTGCGACCGAACGTTGCCCTCGTGGTCAGCGGTGGGCACACCTTGCTGGTCGAAGTCCGTGCCACCGGCAACTATCGCATTCTCGGTCGCACACTCGATGACGCGGCCGGCGAGGCTTTCGATAAAGTCGCGAAAATGCTTGGGCTCGGTTACCCCGGCGGTCCGGAAATCGAGCGTCGCGCGGCCGGCGGCAAAGCCGATCGCTTCGATCTGCCCCGGAGCATGATCGGATCGGGCGACCACAATTTTAGCTTCAGCGGGATCAAGACGGCGGTGCGGTACCTGTTGCCAGAACTGCAGGGCGATTACGTGGATGATCTTTGCGCCTCCTTTCAAAGAGCGGTTGTCGACGTGTTGGTTCGCAAAACCATAGCTGCCGCGCGGACGTGCGGGGCGACACTTGTGACTCTCAGCGGTGGCGTGAGTTTGAATGCCACTCTGCGCGGCGATTTGCGCGCCGCATGCCAACGCGCACAGTTGCAGTTTCTGGCCGCTGAAGCACAACTTTGCACCGATAATGCCGCCATGATTGCATTCGCCGCGGCGCTCCGCCTGCGCAATGGAGATTCATCGACGGTGAGCGAGGAGATCGATCCAAACCTCGCGCTAGTCACGGAGCCGGGCGGCTAATATTCGCGCTGTAGGAGGTAGTCCGCGAGTTCGCGGAGGCAATTACCTTTTGCGCCAAAATCGCCGAGTGCTGAATGAGCGCGTTCGGTAAGTCGTCGCGCCTCGCGACGCGATTGGTCAAGACCGATCACGGCTGGGTACGTTGCCTTTCGTGCGGCGGCATCCTTCCCGGCGCTCTTCCCGAGGCGCTCCGACGTCTGCGTCACGTCGAGGATATCGTCGATGATCTGGAAGGCGAGGCCGAGCGCGTCCCCGAATTCCGTCAACGCCTCCAGCTTCTGTTCGGACGCATTGGCGCTCATCGCGCCGAGCCGAAGTGAGGTTTTGAGCAGCGCAGCTGTTTTGTTCTCGTGAATGTAACGCAAATGCGCGCGGGTGATGGTTTGCCCTTCCGCTTCGAGGTCGGCCACCTGTCCGGCAATCAGCTTTCGGCTCCCGGCTGCGCTCGCCAATTCCCTCAGCATGGTGGCCAGATCATAACGCCGGGCCGGTTTAGCCGCGGCCGCAATGGCGAATGCAATTGTGAGCAGCGCATCACCGGCCAGCACCGCGATCCCGTCGCCGAAGACCTTGTGACAAGTCGGCCGCCCGCGCCGCAAGTCGTCATTATCCATACTCGGGAGATCATCGTGGACGAGCGAGTAGGTGTGAATGCACTCAAGGGCCGCGGCCAAGGGCAGGGCGGCCGCGCTTTTTCCACCGCAAGCCTCCGCGGCGGCCAGGCAAAGGATTGGCCGTAGACGTTTTCCTCCGGCGAAAAGACTGTATCTCATCGCGGTGTGGATCGTCGCGGGCCTGGTCCGCTCCTTAGGCAAATACGCCTGCAGCGCACGGTCGACCTGTTTTTGCCGCGCCGCCAGGTAGGCCCCCAGGTTCATCGGTTTGAACTCTGGAAATTTTCGTTGGCCGACGCAAACCGAAAGTGCCGGATGCCGTCAATCGATGAATGATTGACGACTAAGCGTTACCAAGATAACAGTATAACATGCAAACGAAAGCAACTCAGCGCAGGAAGGAGATCGAGCGTGTGCAGGTCGGTGCTCGCATGGAAAAGAAGGTCGTCAAAGTCTTGCGAGGCCTCGCCGAATACCTGGATCTGTCACTTGGCGATCTGCTCGAAGGTATCGCTTTGCACGCGCTGGAAGGGAAAGCTCCGTTTAGCCGGCAGACGCTCACTCAGGTCAAGCGGCTTCGGGCCATTTTCGGCCTCGAATTAACGGCGGCTGACAGTCACCAGCTACAGGAGAAAAAATGAAGCTGCCGCTCGGAGTTGAAGAAGAAATCAAGTCGCTCGAAGCTGGCGAGCTCGATCCAGCCAATTTTCCACATCGCGAGCACCTGCGGCTCGGATTCGAAATGCTCGCGCGTCATCACTTTCCCGAAGCCGCCCTGAAGATGGCGCGCGGACTCCGGCGGCTCGCCGCGAAGAGTGGACGCCCGGAAGTCTACCATGAGACCATCACGATCGCTTTCCTCGCGGTGATCGCCCAAAGGCAGGCGCAGTTCGTCGGTCTCGACTGGGATGCCTTCGCGGCCGCGAACCCCGATTTGCAAGACAAAGGATGCTTGGAAAAATGGTACATGGAAGCAGAACTGCGTTCGGTCGCAGCCCGCCGCACTTTCATCCTGCCCCGTCCTGCACGATAGGCGGAGTTCCGTCGCTAGAGCTCCGATACACGCTCCGCCGAAGTGCTTCGGCCGCACGCGGGTCGCCGACCGAGGCGTTTCCAGCCTTGCGGTGCTGTCGTTTAATGGCTCAAATCCTTAGAAAATGAATATTCGTAAATCTCGCCTCATCACCTGCGTTGCCGTCGCGTGTCTCAGCCTCGCGCAACTCGGAATCGGTTTCGCACAGTCGAAAAAGAAAAGTTCCAGCGGCAAAGGCGCCGACCCGGGTGGCCATCAAGCCGCGGGCGAGGTGGCGGCGCGCGCGGGCCAATTTGATGTCGCTGTTGCCGAGTTCACCAAAGCAATCGAGGCCAATCCGAGTCCAATAAACTACGGGAACCGCGGCAACGTTTTCCGCGCGGCGGAAAAGTATGCTGAGGCCATTGCGGACTACACCAAAGTGATTGAGATGGCGCCGAATGTCGATTCCGGTTACTTCGAACGCGGCCAGACTCTGACGATGCAGAAGCAGTTCGACCCGGCGATCGCGGATTTGAGCAAAGCGATCGAACTACGCCCGAAGGAAGCCGCTTATTTCAAGCTGCGCGGAATCGCGGAAAGCGGCAAGAGCGACTTCGATGCGGCGATCGCGGATTTCAATCAGGCCAGCGCTCTGAATGCGAACGACCCTGAAACATATTGGCGGCGCGGTTTCGTGAAGCGCAGTCTTCGCCGCTGGGACGAGGCGCTCGCGGATTACACGATCAGTATCGAGAAGATGCCGAATGATCCCGATGCCTACAATCGCCGCGGCTACACCTACAGCTTGATGAATCAATTCGCGAAAGCGATCCCGGATTATGAAGCGGCCTTGAAGCTGAAACCGAACGACCCGGACACAATGGGTCGTTTGCAATACGCGCGGCAGATGAGCGCCCCGCGGCCCGCGGCTACGCCAGCTGTGGAGACTCCGACGCCCACTCCTTCTAAACCCCTCGATCCCCGCATCTGGGCCGTGATCGGTCTGGTCGGCTTGATTGTGCTCGGGATTGTCGTCATGCTCATCGTTGGTCGGAAAAGGAGCCAGGTCGAGACGTAGCCGGAGAGTCTGGCCACTGAAATT
>DASYVG010000045.1:0-2966 GCA_035937255.1 Chthoniobacterales bacterium
GGTCAGCAGAATCGTTGGCGAAGTCCGCGCAAGGCCGTGCGTGATTATTGACGATATGATCTCGACTGGCGGAACGATCAACAACGCCGTCGAGGCGTTAATTCGAGTGGGCGCGGCCGGGAACTTTATCGTAGCCGCCTCGCACGGAGTCTTCACGTCCGAGGCGCGGAAGAACCTGAATCATCCCGCCATCCGGAAAATCATCGTGACTGACTCGATTCCGGTCTCTCCAGATGATTGGCCGCAGGTAAAAATAGTGTCTCTGGCGCCGATCCTGGCGGGAGCGATTCGGCGGTCCATCGGCGGGGAATCGATGACCGATCCATGAAGCCCAAATCGGTCGCCAACGGTCGATTGGAATCGCAGGAGCGGCTGGTTTCTTTCCTCGAATCGCCTGCTTCTTATCCACACCGGCCACCAGAAGTGCGCTCGATTCAAACGCATATCTCGTGGGTGTTTGTCGCGCCACCCCTTGTCTTCAAAGTGAAGAAGCCGGTGAATTTGGGGTTCCTTGATTTCAGCACCCTGGAAAAGCGCCGCCATTTTTGCCAACGCGAGCTGGAGTTGAATCGGAGACTCTGTCCGGAAGTCTATTTGGGAGTGGTCCCGATATACAAAAGCGCCGCCGGCTTTTCCTTCGAGGCGGATGGAGAAATCGCCGAGTACGCCGTGAAGATGAGGCAACTGCCAGACGGCTGGTTCTTAAGTGAACTGCTCGCGAAAGGGTTGGTGGGAGAACAGGAGATCAATCGGGTGGTCTCTTGTCTGCATCGCTTTTACGAATCGCAAACTCCCAGCGCGAAGATCGAAGCGTGGGGCGCGCCGGAGAAGTTAAAGATCAGCACGGACGAAAATTTCGCGCAGGTGGAACCATTCGCGGGCCGGACCCTGTCGCCGGTGGCCTTCGAAACGATTCGTCATTTTACGAACAGCTTCTACGCCCGGAAGGAAAATCTGTTTGGCCAACGAATGCGGCAGCATCGCATTCGCGACGGCCACGGAGACCTACGCCTGGACCACATCCACATCACTCCGGAGGCGACGACGATCTTCGATTGCATCGAGTTCAACGATCGGTTCCGCTTCATCGACATCGCAAATGACGTCGCCTTTCTGGCGATGGATTTTGATTTTCAAAGCCGGAACGAATTGGGAAACCTGTTTCTTCGAAAGGCCGCGCGTGAATTTCAAGACGGCGACCTCCTGAAGCTTTCAGACTTCTACAAATGCTATCGGGCCTTTGTGCGTGGAAAAGTGGAAAGCATTCAAGCGATGTCGCGGGACGCGGCCGATACCGGGAAGCACAGCGCGAAAGCGACGCGCTACTTTCGTCTGGCGTTGCGCTATGCCACCAGCGGCTCGCAGCCATTGGCCCTGGTTGTGATGGGCCGGGTTGGCGCGGGCAAAACAACTGTGGCGAGGCAATTGGGAAGTGAATTGGGCTGGCCGGTCTTTTCCTCTGACCGCATTCGCAAAACGCTGGCCGGCCTCCCGCCGACCGAGCGGACTCCGGCAGAGCTGCGCGAAGAAGTGTACTCGGCGCGGATGACCGAACAGACTTACCAGGGCCTCTTAAAGCAGGGACTTGCCGCGCTTGACGCTCACAATGGCGTCGTGCTGGACGCCACGTTTTCGCGCCGGGCAAACCGCGAAGTTTTGCGCGAAGCATGCGCCAACGCCCATGTTCGTTTGCAGGTGGTGGAACTCGAGGCGGAGAGTGGAAAGATCGAGGACCGGCTGAGGGCGCGGGACCAAAGTGCCGGCGAGATTTCAGACGCTCGTCTTGAGGATTTTGAAAAACTGACCGCTGCGTATGAGCCGCCGCTGGAACTTGCGCCGGACCTGATCAAACTCTCATCCGGCAATGCTGTTTCCGATACGGCCAAAGCAGTGCTGTTGCGCCTGGCCGGGAAACAGTCAGTCGCTTAGGCGCGGTCCTTTAACTCCGTGCCGCCATCGGCGCGCGCGCAATGCACGCAGCAAAATATCTGGTCTCCCTGCTCCACGCCATGCCCGACGATGCGGCATTGGCAATGTGGACAAGTGGGCGCGAGCGCGTGGATCGCGCATTCGAAGCTGTCGAAGATGTGACTTTTTCCGCCGGCGATTACCTCAAACGCCTTGTCATACTCATTTTCGCAAATTTCACATTTAGCCATGGTAGTATTATTTCGCACGCGGACGGCGCGACGGCGGTGTCGGCCGCGATTATTCGCGCAAGCGAAAGCGTGTCTCGAACGCCCCGAAGAGATCGAGATATTGTTCGAGGTAGCGCGTGAGGAGAAATTTTTCGCGCGACTGGAAAGGAAAGACGTAACCGGGGATGCCGCGGATCTCGGAGGGACGTGCTTCCGCACGTCCTCGATCACCATTCGCCTGACGATTTGTTTCCATTCCGCCCTCGCGCCCGCGACGATTTCCGCGTTGGATTCTTGGGCGCACAAGATACTGGTTGAAAATCCACCACTCTCTGGTTGAATATCCACCATGAAACGGCGGAATCTCACGCCTCAAATCCGGGCCGCGTTGCGGGACACACCGGTCGTGTTTCTGCAAGGGCCGCGGCAGGCGGGCAAGTCCACGCTCGCCCAGGCACTGCGGGACTACGGCCACGACGCGGATTATTTCACGCTGGACGACGCCGCTACGCTGGCGGCGGCGCAAAGCGACCCGGACGGTTTCATTGGGGGACTGCCAGAGCGCGTGATTCTCGACGAAGTGCAGCGCGTGCCAGAGTTATTTCGCGCCATCAAGCGCAGCGTGGACGCGAAGCGGAAGCCGGGACGCTTTCTCCTCACCGGCTCGGCGCAGGCGCTCGTGTTGCCCAAATTGTCGGAGTCGCTGGCCGGGCGCATGGAGGTGTTGACGCTCTGGCCGTTCTCCCAGGGCGAAGCCGCAGGCCGCCGCGAAGGTTTCGTGGACGCCTGCTTCGCGCGCGAGTTCAAGCCGGGCGCGTTCCGCGACAC
>DASYVG010000046.1:0-1797 GCA_035937255.1 Chthoniobacterales bacterium
GTTTCTGAAGTCTTACCGGACGCCACTGTGCTATTAATAACGTTACATTCGTAACAATAATGCAATTTTCACGACCCTTTCGTTTTTTTCTGTCCGTCGCACGTTTTCTGCTAATTACATAAAGTATGGTTTATATAACCATATCTCGCACCTGCTTTTCGATGTGTTCTCGCTCGTTGCCCCGAATACTGGGTAAGATTTTTTTCGCCTTCGTTGCTTTGGCGTCGATCGCGAGCATGTGCCAGGCGTATGTCCTAGAAGGCAAGACTTGGCCCAGTGGCACGATCGTCACGTTTCAGCTGGGTCTGGGCAGTGCTGGCCGGACGCTCCAAGATGGAAACACATCGTGGGATACGGCGGTCGCTCCGGCATTTGGCATGTGGAATCAGCAAGTGCAGCGCATCGCGCTCGGCGGCGTTGTAAACGCGAGTGCTTCCGTGCGATCCGGCGACCGCGTGAATTCGATCGTCTTTTCGAGCACGGTTTTCGGAAAATCGTTCGGTAGCAGCACTCTCGCTGTCACCTATTACAGCTACTCGACTTACATCACAGAGGCGGACGTCCTGTTCAACACGGCCCAGCGGTTCGATTCCTACCGCGGTCCACTTCAATTCGGTTCCAACCGCTACGCGATCGCCGACATCCGGCGCGTGCTCGTGCATGAGCTCGGCCACGCGCTTGGCTTGGATCATCCGGATCAAGGCGGACAGAGCGTAGCCGCGATCATGAATTCAATGGTAAGCGATCGCGCCACGCTCTCCGCGGACGATATCGATGGAGGCCAATTCCTTTACGGAGCTCCGATCGTTGCTCCCACTCCGACACCGTCGCCCACGCCGATACCTACCCCAATTCCGACGTCCGCCGCTACCCACCTTGCCAACATCTCGACGCGCATGCTCGTCGGAACAGGCGACCAAGTCCTGATCGGGGGTTTCATTGTCAAAGGTTTCGTGCCGAAAAAAGTAATTCTGCGCGCGCTCGGTCCCACCCTCGCAGCCTCTGGAATCATCGGTGCGCTGAACGATCCAAGCCTTGAGTTGCATAATTCGAGCGGGGCCGTTGTAGCCTTCAATGATGACTGGCAGTCAGGCACGCAGGTGAACGAGATCAGCGCCAGCGGTGTTGCGCCAAACAACCAATTCGAGTCCGCCATGATCGCAAGCCTCGCACCCGGCAACTACACAGCGATCGTTCGGGGTGACAATAACGCGACCGGGATTGGGATGTTCGAAGCGTATGAGCTTGATTCAAACAACACTCGGTTAGTCAATATTTCGACGCGCGGACGCGTCGGCGTGGCGGATCAAGCGCTGATCGGGGGAATCATCGTCCAAGGCGGAACAGGCAAGAAGGTCATCATCCGCGCCATGGGACCATCGCTGGCCTCCAGCATCGCTGGAACGTTGGCCGACCCGCAGCTCGAACTGCGCGATGCCTCTGGAAATCTGATCGCTGCGAATGATAACTGGGCGACAGGCAACCAGGCCGCCGCAATCAGCGCGACCGGAGTCGCTCCGGGCAATTCGCTGGAATCTGCGATCGTGGCAGCGCTCGCGCCGGGGAACTACACTGCCATCGTGCGGGGGGCAGCTAATCAAACTGGGATAGGCCTGGTTGAATTCTTCGATTTAGATCCATAATCGACCCCAAAAAACAGACTTCCATCTTTCGCGAAACCCGTGTTAACTTGCCCGCCTAAATCCTTGAGAGTTTAGTCTAGCCGAGACGGAAAAAAGTGTTAATCTCAAATCCATCCCCCTTATGAGAATCTTACGAACTGTCCTGGCCGTGGCG
>DASYVG010000047.1:0-13130 GCA_035937255.1 Chthoniobacterales bacterium
CTTTCGTCAGCCTCCGCAACGTAAGCGCGAGCCGGGCAAGAATTACACGCGCAAGCCCGCGGCGCTGCGCGTTTCTTCTCACGGCGGCTCGAACGGGCAAGACCTGTAAGGCGATGAAGGGGCTGATCGCGGCTTGTCGTCGCCAGGCAATATTCCGCAGCATTTGCCGCCACCGCCGTCCGCGCGACTGCGGTGGCGGTTTCGTTTCATACATAGATATTCCCCCGTCACAATCGCATGGGCCTCGCCGAGTATAAGAAGAAGCGCAATTTCCGCCGCACGACGGAACCGAAAGGCGGCAAGCCGTTGCCCAAACGGCTGGAAGGCGCGTCGCGCTTTGTCATTCAGAAACACGCTGCCACTCGCCTGCATTACGATTTTCGCCTCCAAATGGAAGGCGTTTTGAAATCCTGGGCGGTCCCGAAGGGATTACCGTGGACCCAAGGGGAAAAGCATCTTGCGGTGGAGGTGGAGGATCATCCGATTGAGTATGAAACCTTCGAGGGCGTGATTCCGGAAGGTAACTACGGAGGTGGGACCGTCATGCTCTGGGATCGCGGAACGTATTATGTCTACGGCGAGAAGCCGTTGCAGTCGCTGCGCGAAGGAAAATTGCATCTCGTGCTCGAGGGAGAAAAGGCGATGGGCGAGTGGACTCTAATCCGAACCCGCCTGGAAGCGGGCAAGCCGCAGTGGCTGTTGCTCAAGAGCGGGGCGAGCGTGCGGGTTCTTTCGAAAAAGCACGACGACCAATCCGTTAAGAGCGGGAGATCGATGGCGCAAATTGCTGCTGCGCGTGATGCCGAATGGCAGCCAAATCGCGTGGAAACGGGCTCGAGACGGTTGGCCAAATCGGCGACGAAAACACGAGCCAACGCAGTTCGCGGAAGGCGGCGCGAAGAAGCGAAAGCCGTCCGCGTATCCGCCGCTTTCGCCGAAGAACTGGGGCATTGTCCCGCCGGCAAGCCGCGCTTCGTTGAGCCAATGAAGCCGAAATTGCTGGAGACGCCGCCTACTGGCGGAGATTGGCTCTACGAGTTGAAGTTCGACGGCATTCGCCTCATCGCAGTCAAGACAGGCGACAAGGTCGAACTAATCTCGCGCAATCGAAATGAGCTGTCGGCGCGCTTCGGGGAAGTCGCGACAGCGATTCGCGCGCTTCCCGTGCAAGAGTGCATAATCGATGGCGAAGTGGTGGCGTTGGATGAAGCCGGTCGCTCCTCGTTCCAGCTTTTGCAAGCCCGGGAAATGGGTGAACCGAAGGCACCGCTTTACTTTTACGTTTTCGATCTTTTGCAAGCGCTGGGCAGAACTGTGCTCGAAATGTCGCTGACAGAGCGGAGGCAGTTGCTGGCGAAATTATGCGCGGATGTGTCCGACCCCCTGCGGTTTTCGAGCGAGATTAGCGGAGAACCGGCCAGGCTGCTCGCGGAGGTGGAGCGTCGGGGCTTGGAAGGGATCATCGGCAAGCAGCGGAGTTCCAAATACGAACCGGGACGCCGCAGCGGCGCATGGATCAAAGTAAAAAACCTGAATGAACAGGAGTTTGTCATCGGCGGTTTAACACCGCCTCAGGGATCACGGAAACACTTCGGCGCGCTCTTGGTCGGCTACTACGAAGGTTCGAAACTGCTCTTTGCCGGGAAGGTCGGGACCGGCTTCAATACAAAGCTGCTGGCGAACCTCCGCGCCCGCTTTCGCGCGGAGGAACGGGACAACTGTCCGTTTTCCGATCTGCCTTCAAAGCAAGGAGGTCATTGGGTGCAAGGGCTCACGCCCGCGATGGTGCGGAGATGCAGGTGGCTTAATCCAGTCTTCGTCTGCCAGGTGAAGTTCGCTGAATGGACGCGAGATGCCAAACTACGTCAGCCGGTATTTCTGGGACTGCGTGATGACAAAGGCGCGCGTCAGGTGCGGAGAGAGACGCCGTCTGCGTGACGAATCGCTACTTGTACCGGTGTCCGTGCTTTATAACCAGGTCGACCCGCTGCAGAAGATCGATGTAGCGTAGAACGTCGCCTTTCACGGCAATAATATCGGCGAATTTGCCCTCGCTGATGGAACCGTAGTCTTTGTCGACCTTCATCTGCACGGCCGGCCAGTAAGTTGCCGCGCGGATGGTACTCATCGGATCGACTCCCAGCTTATTCACCCAGGCGTCCAGTTCACGCCAGGTAGAGCCGCTGTGGAATTTCATCGGAATTCCGCTGTCGGTTCCGATCAACATGACGACTCCGCTTTCCTGAAGCTGCCGGAACTTGTTTTTTACGGTCACACTCCGCAGCGGTGTGATCTGGTAATAGCTGAGCTGCCCGGCGTGGCGGATTGATTGTTTAATGTCGGAGACAATATCCTTGGGAACATCGAGTTCCCATGCAGGATCGTCGAGCTGTTCCGGGTTGCGAATTAGGTCATCATAATTGAGGAACCCTTCGATCGTCGGACACCAAAAGAGCGGACCGAGACTCATCTTCGCGGTGCGTTCCGCGATCGCGGACCGAATGTCTGGGGGAAATTCCGGCGCCGTCGAAAGTCCCGTGTGTTCAAAATCGTCCACGCCCGCGGCGAGCCCTCTGCGAATTTCATCCGGCCGGTGAGCGTGCGCCACGACCGGCAATTTGTGGGCATGCGCTTCAGTGACGACAGCCTGCACTTCGTCCATCGTCATTTGGTCCTGATCGATAAGTTTGATAATGTTGACGCCGGCGTCGGCCAGCTGCTTTACCTTGGCGCGTGCGTCGCTCGCCCCTTTCACGCCCCAGCGAAACGCCTCCGTTCCTGGATAGGGCTCGTGCTGGATGAACGGACCCGCGACGTAGAGCGTCGGCCCAGGAATCTCTCCACGGTTGATTCGGTCACGCACTTCGATGCTCTCCTTCAACGGAGCCCCGAGATCGCGCGCGCTGGTCACGCCCGCCATCAGCAATTGGTGCGCGGCGGCGGGCATGATCTCGGACCCGAAGCGGCTCGGATAGGTCTTGTCCCAATGCTCGTAATCGCTGTGACCGAGCAGCATCGTGTGCACATGACAATCCCAGAGGCCGGGGAGGACCGACATTCCTTCGGTGGAAATAACCTCCGCATCTGGAGGGATGGTCATCGATCCGACCGTGCCGATCGCGGTTATTCTCTCGCCGTCTATGAGGATTACGCTGTTAGCGAGCGGCGGTCCGCCAAAGCCGTCGATCAGGCGTCCGCCGACCAGGGCAACAGGCCGCGCGTCTACCTCACGGATAGAGAGCAACGTCAGACCCGAAATAAGGAGCAATCCCAGCGATCGTTTCACGCGGGCCATCGTAACGAAGAAGATAACGCGGAGACAAGGAGCGACCTGCTGAATTATTCCAACTTGTTGACAACCCAGTTACGTCAATATTGAGCCGATGAAGGTGAAAGTTCTCGTCACGCCAAAAGCGGCGGTGCTCGACCCCCAAGGTGCAGCCGTGCGCGATGCCATGCAGCATCTCGGCATGCCCGAGGTGGAGAGTGTGCGGATCGGAAAATATCTCGAGATCGAAGTCGGTGCAGGGAGCGCCGATGTTGAATCACGCCTGGATGGGTTATGCCGCGATCTGCTCTCCAATCCCGTGATTGAGGACTACGAGATTCAGCCAACGAATTCGTGAAGGCACTGCGCTACTTTTTTTGCGTTGTTCTTCCTCCTCTGGCGGTTCTGATGACGGGGCGGCTGGGGAGCTTCTTCCTCAGTCTATTGCTGACCGCGTTGGGATGGATACCTGGCGTTATCCACGCCTGCCTGGTTGTGAACGATTATCATGCGGAGCGGAGAACCGGCGTCCGCCCATAGAAGCTATGAAGTTCGCAGTTGTTCAATTTCCAGGTTCAAATTGCGATCAGGATTGCGTGGTCGCGGTGAATTCGTTCGCGGGTCTGAAGGCCGAATACGTCTGGCATCAAGAGGATTCGCTCAGCGAGTACGACGCGATTATTCTGCCTGGCGGTTTTTCCTACGGCGACTATTTGCGCTGCGGTGCGATCGCGCGGTTCTCGCCGATCATGCGCGCCGTGGTCAATGAAGCAGCGGCCGGAAAATTGGTCATCGGCGTTTGCAACGGTTTTCAGATTTTGTGTGAAGCTGGTCTGCTGCCGGGCGCCTTGGTCCGCAATCGTTCGCTGCGTTTTGTCTGCGAGATGGTCACAGTGCGCGTGGAGGTTGCCGCTTCGGCGTTCACGCGTGGCTGCGCTACCGGCTCCCTCCTGCGGATTCCTGTGGCGCATGGCGAAGGCTGCTACTTCGCGGATGAGGAAACACTGCGGGATCTCAACGGCAATCAACAAGTGATCCTGCGCTACGCGGATGCGCATGGAAAAATCGTCTCGTCGGCCAACCCAAATGGGTCGGTCGAGAATATCGCGGGCATCTGTAATCGCGGAGGGAACGTTTTCGGCCTTATGCCGCATCCGGATCGTGCCTGCGACACACGGCTGGGGAGCGGCGACGGCGCAACGATTTTTCGCTCCATGGCGGAGACACTCGAAACGCTTCGCGCTGCCGCAGCCTGACGGAGCGTTGCGCGAAGCGTGAGCTTCTTCCTTACTGGCACGGATACGGGCGTCGGCAAAACATTTTGCGCGATTCACCTGCTGCGACTCGGGCGCGAGGCTGGGCTGCGGTGCGCCGGAATGAAGCCGATTTGTTGTGGAGATCGCGACGATGCCGAACGGCTGCTGGCAGCGAGCAGCGAGGGAGTAACGATCGATGAACTAAATCCGGTTTGGCTGAAGACGCCGGCGGCACCGTTCGCCGCGGCCCTGATCGAAAGCACTAGCGTCGACGTGAACGCGATCCTCGATGGTTTTGCCGATCTAACACGCCGATTTGATTGCGTAGTGGTGGAAGGTGTGGGCGGCTGGTTGGTGCCAATCCGGGCGGATTATTTGGTCAGCGATCTCGCCTGTGCGTTGAATTTGCCAGTGGTCGTCGTCGCTGCGAACCGGTTGGGAGTTCTGAATCACACCGCTCTGACCGTGCGCAGCATCGAATCGCACGGCGCCAGGTGTGCCGGCATTGTCTTAAATGATCTAGGCGTGGCCGCCGGCATTGCCACCACAACGAACGGAGACATTCTGCGCCGGACGGTCGAGGTGCCGATCCTCACGCAGGTAGGCGAAAAATCGGCTGAAATTCCCGCTGATTGGCGACCGCTGTATGCCCGCGAACCGAACAGGACAGTGTCAGTCCCAAGAACACAAGTGTATTAATTCTATACACTGATTTGGTTCTCCCGAAGCCCCTTCCCTCGTGAAAATGCAGTGGCACCAGCATTGCTCAAATGTCTGGCACAACCTTCATAATATGCTTCTACAAAAAACCCTTCACATGAGTCAGTCGCTGGCGGAGTGCAAATCCCGTTTAGCCAGCATTCAATCCTATCGCCGGCATTTCGTGATGGTTACGAAAGCAACGGTAACCTCCTCGAAAACGGTGGATTTCAGCTTCCGCGGCCCACTTGGTTTCGAAGCACGGACAGTTCTTCTCTCGGTTGACAGTGACACGCCGAACCAAAACGCGTTTGAATCCGTTGGCGGGAATTTGGAGCTGATGGGCTTGATTGATTTCGCTGAGATTCGCCCGACCTGCACCGAAGTGACACTGGCCGTGCATTACGAGATCAAGAACAAAGTTTTCGCCTGGCTGGATCGCCGTTTCCATTTTGTGGACGCGTTTGTCACTTCGGAACTCCGCAGTATTCGCGCGCACTTCGAAGCGATCGCGGCTCCCGTGGTGGAGCGGACACCTGTCCTCTCAATGTTCGAGCCAGCGACAGCTTAGAACTCGACCGCTTTCAAGAGCACGCGGCCCGCGCCTCGTGCTCTTTTTGTGTACCGCCGATGTACGCGGAATCAATGGCTCGACGAGGCAATTCGAACGGCTCGAGTCTTATCGAGGCGCAAAATTTGGCCCGGCCGCAACGAGAGAGTTCTTGTTGGGTCAGAAACCTTCTGCCCATCGATTTGGATGCTACCCTGCTCGATTAATCGACGCACCTCACTTCGGGATTTCTGTATCTGGAAGCGCTGAAGATAAGCGCCCTGCACGACGGCAACCGCATCTCCCCCGTAAATCTCTGGCAATGGCCAGAAGTCCGGCAGATCCGCATCCGCCAATCGCTTTTCGCTGAAGCGCGCGTTCCATTCTTCGAGGGTTTTTTGCGCCGCTTCGCGCGAATGATAGTTCGCGAGGATCTCGGCGGCGAGATGCTTCTTTGCCTCGAGAGGATGCATCGCAGGGTCCAGATCGCGGCCGAGCAAAAGCGGATAGTAACGTGCCATCAGCTCATCGGAGATGCTCATGAGCTTGCCGAACATTTCGGAAGGCGCCTCATTCACGCCAATATAATTCCCGAGGCTTTTGCTCATCTTCTTTGTGCCGTCGAGGCCTTCCAGCATCGGTAGCAACAGCACGACCTGCTGCTCCTGGCCTTCTTCGCGCTGCAGGTCGCGCCCAATCAGGATATTGAAAAGCTGATCGGTCCCTCCGAGTTCCACATCTGCTTTGACCATGACTGAATCCCATCCTTGCATGATTGGATATTGAATTTCGTGAGCGCGTATCGGTTGCTTCGCGTCGATTCGGTTTCGAAAATCTTCTCGTTGCAACATTTGTTGCAGCGTCACCCGGCTGTTGAGACGCATGATCTCGGCGAACGACATCTTCGAGAACCAATCGCCGTTGAAGACGACCTTGGTCCGCGCTTCATCAAGAATCTTGAGGGCTTGCGTCTGATAGGTCTGCGCATTCTGGAGCACGTCAGCGTGCGTCAATTGCGGCCGCGTCGCGGATCGTCCG
The DNA here is from genome assembly GCA_035937255.1 of Chthoniobacterales bacterium. Taxonomy (GTDB): domain Bacteria; phylum Verrucomicrobiota; class Verrucomicrobiia; order Chthoniobacterales; family UBA10450; genus JACCXL01. The sequence goes on from DASYVG010000047.1 coordinate 6,812, forward strand.
CTCGGATCGCCAATCATCGCGGTGAAATCGCCAATAATGAGGATCGCCTCATGCCCGAGATCCTGAAACTGGCGAAGCTTTCTCAGCGCCAGCGTGTGCCCGAGGTGAATGTCGGAGCTAGTCGGATCGACCCCGAGTTTCACCCGGAGCGGCCGACCGTGCCGAAGTTTCTCAAGCAGTTCGCTCTGGCTGATGAGCTGCGCCGTGCCGCGTTGCAAAAGATCGAGGCTTTCGTCCGGTTGCATAAGCCTTCGAGAAAGAGGTGCACCGGGCGGCGCGCTACTTATTTTTATTCAGGAGTTCCCGCACCTGCTCGATCGTCAAAGGAGTGTCGTGGGCGTGAAGAGCCTTTTGACTCTTGCCGCGTCCCAAAAAAGGGCGCTGACCTGCGTATTCGGTCGTGGCCACAGCTTTGGTTGCGTCCCCGGCGGGGCGAACGCTGGCGGCGCTGGTGGTCGCGAAAGAGAACTTTGTCTGTTCGACGGTGCCGCGCGTCGAAAGATCCGCGAGCGCGCGACCAGCACGAAAGTGCCGAACGGCAAACTCGTTAGGAGAATAGGCGCGCTGATCCGGAAAAGTTCTCGTGGCGGATTTTCGTGCGCCCTGGAATTGGCGGACAGAAGCTTTCTTGTCCACAGATGCACCGTTTGCCAGAAAAACCTTGTTCTGTGCGCTGTTTCCAAGCGACATGTCAGGCTTTAGCAGCCGATTCACCAGCTTGTTTTCCTGATCCTGCGCGAAGGCATGGATCATCGTGAGCGAGAAAAACAGGCAGACGAGAGCGCTTCGCACGAATGCCAATCTGCCGAAGCGCGGGCCGCTCTGTAAAGGCAATTGTCCCTACGATCGAACCTGACGAGCTCCCCGCCGCGAACGCGTTAAGGACGAAAACGAACAAAATTTTCTCATGGCTACAACTGGTTCGCCAGTTCCAGGCCTGGCGGACGTGTCCTTCGTTCGTTAGGCGCGAGAATGCGAAGAACAGCGCTGTCAGCCCACGGCCACTAACTTCGGCTTGGGAAACTGGGCGAGGATCGGTAGTCTCGTCCGCCGTGGATCCGATCATCGCCCTCGAAAGCGACACCTACTTTATGCGCGAAGCCCTGCGGCTCGCGACGAAAGCTTTTGAGCTCGATGAAGTACCGATCGGGGCCGTCGTCGTGCGGGCGGGACAGATCATCGCGCGAGCCTACAACCAGGTGGAACTACTAACCGACGCGACTGCGCATGCCGAGATGCTCGCGATTACCCAGGCAGAAGCGTCCGTGGGGGACTGGCGACTGGGCGACTGCGATCTCTTTGTGACGAAGGAACCCTGCGCGATGTGTGCCGGCGCGCTCGTCCATGTCCGAATGCGTCGTGTCATTTTTGGCTGTGCCGATGATCGCAGCGGCGCGGCCGGCGGAATGATAAACCTCTTACAGAACCCCGCGCTTAATCATCGTTGCGCGGTGACTGCCGGCGTTCTCGCAAATGAATGCGGTTCACTTCTGCAAACTTTCTTCCGCCGGAAGCGACAGCCCGTTCAGAACGAGGAGTAGCTGTGCACTCGCAACGGAGCGCGTGGCTGCCTCGCAAGGACTCGAACCTTGACAAAGAGATCCAGAATCTCTCGTGCTACCATTACACCACGAGGCAAACGAGCGGGGCAGAACTTAAATCTGTAATGGACCTCCGCAAGTAACGCCTTGGCCGTGGGCTGCCAGGCGTCTGATCGAGCGTGATCTCGCAGCTTTAGCCGCGCGCGAGCACGATCTCAGCGCCTTCCCGCGCGCCGTCCACCTCGAGCGAGCTGCCGCGGTCGGCAACGTATTTGCGGCCCCGCTCCAGCATTCGGTCGACCGTGTCGTCGTCGTGACTCGGATCGTGATGAAACAAAAGCAGCTTCCCGATCCCCGCCTCCAGCGCGAGATCGACGGTGGTGGTCAGCGAGCCATGACCCCAGCCGATATGGCTCTCGTATTCCTCGTCCGTGTATTGAGTGTCGAGCATAAGCAGACTGGCGCCCTTGAGGAATTCGATCAATTTTGCATGCTCATCCGCGGCAAAACTCTTCGCTTCATCCGGTGAAGCGTGGTCGAGCTGAGCGTCCTGCATTTTCAACCGCTCGTAAGGTTCGTTGTCGGGCAGGAATGCGATCGACCCGCCGCTCGTGTAGAGTCGATAACCTGCGCAGATGCCAGGATGGTTCAGGAATTTCGAGCAGACGCGCACCCGCCCGATTTCAAATTCCATCTCCTTGAGCTCTTCGATCGCAATATTGCTCGGCAAATCCCGCATGTTCACCGGGAAGAATGGGGTTTCCATCTGGTTCGCGAGGATTTGGCCGAGACCCGCTTGGGCGCCTTCATAGCCGAGAACACGGATCTGGTTCTTCTCTTTATAAGCCGGCAGGAAAAACGGTAAGCCTTGGATGTGATCCCAATGGGCGTGTGTGAGCAGGAGCGAAAGACAGATCGGGTTGGAGCCAAACTCTGCTTCGAGCGCAATCCCGAGCCCGCGGATTCCGGAACCGGCATCGAGAACGATAATTTCACCGTCGGCCCGGACTTCCACGCAACTGGTGTTTCCGCCATAGCGAAGGGTTGAAGGCCCGGGAACCGGTATTGATCCTCGGACACCCCAGCATTTCACACGCGTGGCGACGGACACATCAGCGACACACGCCGGTTTCGCCGCTCCCATGCGTTCGTCGGCCGGACGGATGCGCTCTACTTCCTCGGCGACGTGATTCGATGTGACCGGCTTGACCCAATATTCGTCGGCCCCGGCGAGCAACGCAGATTCGCGATCTTCACTGTAGGATTGGTCGGAAACCATGATGATTCGCGCGGGGTGAAGTTGCTCGCGCAAGGCCCGGCAAACGTGGAAGCCGTTTTCCTTCGGCATCAGCGAGTCGCACAGGATCACTTCCGGGTGATCGCGCAGGGCAAGTTCGATTCCGGCGTCACCTCCTGAAGCCTCGAGGACCTTCCAATCCTCGTCTTTAAAGAGATCCGCCGTCGCCCTTCGGCTCGTCGCGTCCCGATCGATCAATAAGACGGTGGGCATCTGGGTTGGGCGGGGATTCTGGCATTTTAAGTGTTGGAAACCAAGAGTTTTTGTAATTGGCACACTCTGCTTCGCACAACTGAAAAGACCTCATCTGGGTAGCAAAATCCGGCCCAGATATGCCCCCGCCTGAAAAAAGTCCCGCCAAATGAGGAGCTGATCGGTCTCTGATGACGGCCGCAGAACGCGCAGATCTTCAGTCGAAGCAGTGCCCCGGCTAAGCGAGATCGCTAAAGCAGGCTGGAGCCAAACGCCCCCGGCCCGCGTTTCCAGCGCAACTCGGGATTGAGGTTGATCTTGTCAGCCGGCACTTGGAATCCAACGGCGCGCAAAAGATAGGCGACGCCTTCGCGGCTCTCCATCGTCTCCTTCAAGCTGCGCGCAAAAAGCTCGATGTATTCTTTGTAGGATTCGAGAGCCAGTTTTCCTTCTGCGAAATGCTCGGCGAGCGCTTCGTCGTGATAGTCGATCAGTTCAACCAGGGCGCGACGGAGCTTCATCCGCATCTCGGGGTCGACCACGAGCTTGAAGGGTGTCGCGCCTGGATCCGGCAACGACAGGGCCTTCTTCACGCCAGTCTGGTCGGCGGATACGAGCTGATAATCTCCAGGTTGTGGCATTCCTTCCCTCCGGGAAGCAGATTGGGCTACCGGCGTCGGCTAAAAGAAGATCGGGATGATCAGAATAGCAACGATGTTTACTACTTTGATCATCGGGTTAATGGCCGGGCCTGCCGTGTCCTTGTACGGATCGCCGACAGTGTCGCCTGTGATCGAGGCAGCATGCGCGAAGGAGCCTTTGCCGCCCAAGTTTCCCTCCTCGATGTATTTCTTGGCGTTATCCCAGGCTCCGCCGCTGGAAGTCATGGCGATCGCCACGAACAAGCCGGTCACAATCGTGCCGACGAGTAGACCGCCCAAAACGACCGGACCGAGTGGCTTGATCATGGCGACCGCGATCACGAATACGACCGGCAACAACGCCGGAATGATCATTTCGCGCAGGGCTGCTTTTGTCACAATGTCCACGCAGGTTCCATAATCGGGCGTGTCTTCGCCACGGAGAATTCCCGGTTTCGCGATCAGCTGACGACGCACTTCGCGCACAACTGCGCCGGCCGCCTTCCCCACCGCGTCCATGCTAAAGGCGGTGAAAATAAAAGGGAGCAAGCCGCCGATGAAAAGGCCGATGATCACCTTCGGATCGTTCAGGGAAAATTCGAAGGAATACGCGCGGTGACTGGCGATGAAGTGAGCCCGCAGCTCCTCGACGTAGGAACCAAACAAGACCAGCGCGGCTAATCCCGCCGAAGCGATCGCGTAGCCTTTCGTGACCGCCTTCATCGTGTTGCCGACGGCGTCCAGTTCGTCCGTAATCCCGCGCACTTCCTTCGGCAGATTACTCATCACGGCGATGCCGCCGGCATTATCGGTGATCGGGCCAAAGGCGTCGAGCGAGATAATAATGCCAGCCATCGACAACATGCTCATCACCGCAATGGCGATTCCATAGAGCCCGGCGAAGTGGAAACTGAGAAGGATGGCGATTCCGATGAATCCGACGGGCAAGGCGGTCGCATGATGACCGATCGCGAGCCCGGCGATAATGTTCGTGGCGTGGCCGGTTTCGGAGGCGCGGGCTATTTTCCGCACCGGCGCATACTTCATAGAGGTGTAGTAATTGGTGATTACGACCACGATACCGGTCATGAGTAATCCCACCACAGAGGCGAAATAGAGGTCATTCGCGGAATGCAAACGCTGCCCGACGGTCACCCCGTTCGGAAACAAGTTGTGCGTGGCCGGCCAGAAGAGAATCGCGGAGACGAGCGCGCTCGCGCCTACTCCGCCCATCAGCGCCCCCGCGGGCTTCGCGCCGGTGAGGTTGACGAACAGTATCCCAATGATCGCGCCGAGCACGGAAATGCCTCCGAGGACGAATGGATAAATAATCGCGGCCGGAGTCGTAGCGAGCGTGAGTGCCCCTACCAGAATCGCTCCGATCAGGCTGACCGCGTAGGTCTCGAAAACGTCGGCCGCCATGCCGGCGCAATCACCGACGTTATCGCCCACATTGTCGGCGATCGTCGCAGGGTTCCGCGGATCGTCTTCGTCCAGATTGCTCTCGATTTTGCCGACAAGATCAGCGCCGACGTCCGCGGCTTTTGTGTAAATGCCGCCGCCGAGTCGCGCGAAGACGCTGATCAGGCTGGCGCCGAGCGCCAGTCCCACCAGGCTGTGCACCGCGAGGTCATGCCCGATCATCTTGCTCGCCAGGGTGTAGAAAGTACCGATCGCGAGCAGAGCAAGCCCAACCACGAGCAGGCCAGTCACGGCGCCGCCATTGAAAGCCACGCGTAAAGCTGCCGCGCGGGAATGGCTGGCGGCCTGGGCCGTGCGGGTGTTGGCGAGAACGGCAATCCGCATCCCGATGTAACCAGCAGCGAGGGAGCAAAAGGCGCCGATGACGAAGCCGACGGCGGTGGCGTGATCTTTGGCGAAGAAAAGAAGGACAAAAATGATGGCCGCGATCGCGCTGATCGTGATGACCTGCCGATGCAAATAGGCCTTAGCGCCCTGTTCCACTGCGCCCGCGATGAACCGCATCCGTTCGTTCCCGGGCGAAGACCGCAGAATCATGGCGATCAACCCGAACGCAAAGACCAGCCCGATGGCAGCGCAAACCATCGACATCGGGACGCCAGAAACCAGCATGTTGAGGGCAAGGAAAGTCATAAAAGGGTCCGATTTGAAGTGCGGGACTCTAGTGAGAAATGCCTCGGTCGCAATGGCAATCTGACAGCGAACGGCGGAGGAGAGCCGGGACCGGTCTGAGACTGTTAAAGTTCGAAAAATGTCTTCAGTCGATCCACGAACGACGCGGTGTACTCGCGCTCTTTTTTCTCTTCGTTGTGTGGCTGGGTCGCGTCCTTTACAATCCCTTCCGTTTCCAGCTTTCGTTTCGCGAGCAAGGCGCTAAGTTGATCAAGACAACCGGGAGATTCCCGCAGAAGTTCGGCCATCAGCGGTTTACCGATCTCCATCACGTAGCAGTCGCCGTCCGCGCGCACGGTTGCCGTTCTGCGCTCGCCGGTCAGCAGCGACATTTCGCCGAAGCAATCGCCGGAACGCAATATTCCGACGCGAATGGTTGAGCCGTTTTTCGCCACGGAAACATGCGCGGTGCCTCGCAGGAGAATGAACATCGATTCACCATTTGCGCCTTCCTCAATCATGCGCTCGCCACGGCCAAAGTGATTCAGGAGCGA
>DASYVG010000048.1:0-3487 GCA_035937255.1 Chthoniobacterales bacterium
CGATGGCATTCTCGGCGCGGACATTTTGTTTCCGACTGAGGCGGTGCTGGATTGCCAGACGCAGATGCTGATTTTGAAAATGGACCCGAAGCTCGCCGGTCGCGCACCGGGCTTGGATTTCCGCGGCTTCACCCGCATGCCGATTCATGTCAGCTCCGGGTACAATTTGTATGTCGATGGCGCGGTCAACGGCACGCCCGCCAGATGGATGATCGACACCGGCGCATTCACCACGCTGCTCCATCAGAGGTTTGTGCGTCGGATGAAGATCCCTCTGCGCGACACGCCCTTCAGTTCGGGAGGCGTCAATTTAAAACAACGGGGCGTGCAGTTGGCGACGATCCGCAAGCTATCGGTGGGTTCGGTCGATCTGCGCGGCAAAGAAGTAGGCGTGATCGATTTGGAAGGGTTGGTGCATGGGGGGATGCTCGAAGGGAAGCGGCCCGTCGTCGGGTTGCTGGGTTCCGAATTGTTACGCCAGCATCACGGCATCATCGATTTCGGAACTAAAACGCTCTACTTGAAAGAGTAGCGGACAGGAGCGGCGCGCGCGCCGGAAGGGCGCGGGAATCGACCCACGCTTCGCTCCCGCTACTCGATGTCAATCTCCCGCACCCGCTTCTGCGCGCGAATCAGCTCGACGTTGTTGCGCAACTTGTCGGCCAAACCGACTGCGACGGGGATCGCTTCCAGCAAAATTACAGGCGAAGAAGCGTCGGAAGTTTTGACGACGATGTTTTCGACGCCCAACGTCCGGTAGATGAACGGTTGTTGCTGCTCCAAATCCTTCACACGATAGAGCTCCAGCGTGTCGGTTACCTTGCTGAAGACGCCCTCCGTTATTTTCAATCTCTCGGTCGTCAATTCGTAGATTTTGTTTTTCGTCTGGAGATAACGGGCGAGCGCAATGAAGATCGGCACAATGAGCCAGCAGAAGAGCCCGGCGAGGATGAAGATCCCGAGGTTCTTTGCTTGCGAGGAACTGCCGCGCCAGACGGTTTCTTCTGCCACGAGCGAAGTTTTAACAGGACGCGCCATGAGCACAAGCCAGCGATGCCGCTGATTCGACAAGCGTTCGTGCTTGGCGCAGGACTGGGCACTCGCCTGCGTCCTCTGACTGAGGCGCTCCCGAAGCCGCTGGTGCCGATATTTCAGAAGCCGCTGATCACTTTTGCTTTCGATCATCTGATCGATGCGGGATGCGAGCGCCTCATCGTTAATACTCATCACCAGCCCGAATGTTTTGCCGCGCTGTTTCCGGCCGGCGAGTATCGCGGCCGGCCTTTAACGCTACGGCATGAGCCGGTGCTGCTCGAAACCGGGGGCGGCATCGCCAACGTAGCCGACTTGTTAGGTGAGGAGCCGTTTCTGGTTTATAACGCCGATATCCTGACCGATCTGCCGCTCGCTCCTCTGATCGAAAGCCACAATCGGGCGGAGAATCTCGTCACTCTGGCCCTGCGCTCCCGCGGCGGGCCACAGCATGTCGCATTCGATTCGCGAAGCGGGCGGATTCTCGATATCCGCGGTCAACTCGGCACCGGTGCGCCGGACGAATTTGTTTTCACCGGCGTCTACGTGGTCGATCCGAAGTTTCTATGCCTGCTGACTGCCGGCGTGAAACGCTCAGTGATTCCCACTTTCCTGGAAATCATCGCGAGCGGCGGAAAACTCGGGGGAGCCGTGCTCGATGAGGGGCACTGGTGGGACGTCGGCACACGGGATGCTTACTTGCAGTTGCACCGCGATTTGCCCGCACTGCCGTTCCCAAGTTTTCCGACCGCGGAACAGGATTGGCGGCACAAAGTCCATCCCACAGCTGGTTTGCACAAAAAAGCCACGCTCAGCGGGTGCTCCGTCCTCGGCCGCGATACAAGCGTAGGTGAAGGAGCCCAGCTTCATGACACGATCGTCTGGCCGGGTGCACAAATTGCTTCCCGAAGTTATCTGCGAAACTGTATTGTCCGCTCCCATCAAATCGCCCGTGGCACCCACATTGACATCGACATCTAGCCGCACCGATGCGTTGCTCCGCCAGACGCGGATTCGCTTTCCGCTTTTTGAAGAGGAGACGGTCAAGATAACGCCCATCGAGAAGGGCGGCTCCGATCGGAAATTCTATCGTGTCCGGTGCGCGGCCGATCAGCCGATCATCCTCGTCAAATACACACGCGAACGCGAAGAAAACCGGCACTACGTCCAGATCGCGGAATTTTTGGCCGCGCACGGGATTCGTGTTCCAAAGATTTTCTTTCATGATCCCGCCGAGGGTTTGATCTGGATTGAGGACCTGGGAGAAACCGATCTCTGGAGTTTTCGCGACGAAAGCTGGCTGGTCCGAGGAGCCTTTTATGACTCCGCGTTGCACGAAATCGCGAAGCTGCACGCCCTTCCGGAAGCAGCCCGCGAGTCGATTTGCGGCCAGCTGCCGGCGGAATTCAACGCCGCGCTTTATTTGTGGGAACAAAGCTACTTCTTCGAGAACTGCCTCGGCCGCGTCTTCGGCGTCGAAGCGGCCGAACTCAAGCGCCTGAGTGAGCTGCCAGCATTACACGAAACCGCGAAGCGCCTCGCGACGCGACCGCGCGTCCTGGTGCACCGCGATTTTCAATCCCAGAACGTGATCATCCGCAACGGGCAGGCGCATCTGATCGATTTTCAAGGCATGCGCCCTGGCTTGGCGGAGTATGACATCGCGTCGCTCCTCTACGATCCCTACGTTTCCCTGACGCAGCCGGAGCGAGACGAACTGCTGCATCGTTATCTCGCGATACGCGAAGCGAATGGCTCGGCCGTTGCGGAAGATTTCGCGCAGACCTGCCGCCCCGGCGCGATGCAAAGGCTGATGCAAGCTCTCGGCGCTTACGGTTTTCTCGGTCTCGTCAAAGGCAACCGTGCGTTCCTCGCCCATATTCCCGCCGCGTTGGACTCCCTACAGTGCCTCACGCGAGAAATGGCCGGTCTTGAAGCACTTTCCGGCGTTTTGGAGGGAATCACGCAGCCGTAACGGCCAGCGGTTCGGCGGCGCGAGATGAACGGGAACGAGGCCTCCGCAGCCGCGGCGCTGAACACCAAGCCGCGCGCTTCAACGGCGGACCCGCTTGTTCGCGCCGTGGCGTGGGGCGCGATCCTGATCAGCAGTGAAGTGCCGGAGATAATACTAGGTCACTCACGGTTGGAAGGCCCGTCCTGGCTTCCACTGACGCAGTGCCTCATTCTGATGGTGATCGCGCTCTGCGCTGCCAGGTCGCCACGTCTCAAAGGCCTTGTCCGTTTTCTCGTTGCCGTTGCCGCTCTCTGGCTCGGCTGGTACGTGATTTCGCCGGCTCTCTCTCATCTCGCCGGCATACGGACCTTTTCGGCGGACTCGAGCTGGGGACACCAGCTCCTTGTCGCGCGAACGCTTCCGGTGGCCGGCGCGCTGCTCATGAGCCTGACGCTCATCGGGAGCCGGTTACGTCCGCGTGATCTCTACCTAAGATTAGGG
>DASYVG010000049.1:0-2541 GCA_035937255.1 Chthoniobacterales bacterium
CGCGACGGACAAGCCGGCTTGACCCGGCCCGCGTGTTCGGACGCTCCGGTCGCGCGGTAGAATCATTTTTGCGCACGACAGCACGATTTATCGGTGCGGCCGCTCTATTTTACCGCTCGGGTGAATTCATCTAACCGCACCGTTAACTCAGCCGGCCGCGCCTAAATTGTCCAGCCCCGCGGTTTTCGCACAAAACGTGACACTTTTCCGTTCGAAGCCGCGGAAATGCCGATTTACGGCGCCGTTTGAGGCGTCACGCCGACCGGCCGCTCGTGCGCGCGTTCCGATCGGAAACAGATCGCGACGAGGAACGTGACGATCGTGCCGCAGCAAATCCACCATGGAAACTCGGCGACGGGTAGGAAAGCGGGCTGCTTGTAGAACGCATAATTCTGGCCGCCGATGATTCGCGCGATGCTATTCGGTAAGCCGCTGATGATCGCGACGGCGATGAAGCCAATGATCATCGCGATGACGTTTCCGACGTTGGTGCCACGGCGGCGGGTGAACATTCCGCAAAGGAAAACGCCGAGCAGCGGACCGTACGTGTAACCAAAAATCCCGAGCACGATCGGGATAATGCGCACGGTCGGGTGAATGACGACGATGTAGGAAGTGGCAGAAGCGACTACGATCATGAGCACGGAGAACGCGACCGTTGCGCGGCGCACCGCGCGCAAACTCTCGGCCTGCGTTGCGCTACGATTAATGTAGGTCTGATACCAGTCGCGCGTGAAGCTGGTGGCGAGCGCGTTCAGCGCGGTGCTCAGCGAGCCCATCGCGGTCGCGAAAATGCCGGCGATCAATAATCCGCGGAGCCCGACCGGCATTTGATAAAGCACGAAATGGCAGAAAATCTCGTTAGGCGATTTTGGAAGTGTCGGATCCGGGTGCGCTTGGTAGTAGGTCCAGAGCAGCAGGCCGATGCTGAGGAAGGTCAGCACGATCGGGATGTCAGCGAGGCCGCTGAGCATGAGGGAGCGCCGGCTGCGGCGGATGTCCTTCGCCGTCAACATACGTTGCACCATGTCTTGGTCAGTGCCGTGCGTGCCCATCGTCATGAAGGTCGAACCGATCAGGCCTGCAAAAATAGTGTACTCGATCTCGAACATGCCTTTCCATTTGTCCCAACCGCTCTTCACCGGATCGAGACCTGTCGCGATGAAATCGTGCAAACCGAATCCGCCGTGGCGCTGCACGATTTCATGCCAGCCGCCCGGGATGGCGGAGTAGAGCAAACCGACCGCCACTAGCGCGCTGCCCATCATGATCGAAGCTTGGATGAAATCGGTCCAGACGACGGCTTTGATGCCTCCGATCGTGGTGTAGATCGCGGTCAGGAAGACGATCGCCACGCAGGCGCCGACATAAATCCAAAGCGTCTGCGCCGGATTTGGACGGTTGCCCGTGACCAACTCGTAGGCGAGGGCGAGCGCGATCGCGGCGACGTATAATCGCGCGCCGGACGCGAGCACGCGCGTGAAGAGAAAGACGGCGGACGCGGCGTTTTTCGTGCCGACGCCGAAGCGCGCGGTGAGGTACTCGTAGATCGAGTAAACTTTATAATCGTAGTACGGCTTGATGAAGATGTAGCTGACGAGAATTCGGGCGATGATCGTGCCGATCGCGAGCTGGACATAGGTGTAGTTGCGGAGCGCGAACCCTTCGCCGGGCGTGCCGAAAAATGTCGCCGCGCTCGTTTCCGCTGCGACGATCGAAGCGAGCACCGCCCACCACGGGATGCGCCGGCCGCCGAGCGCGAAATCCTCGAGATTATCTTCTTTCCGGCCCATCCGCAGGCCGATGAAGACGATGATCGCGAAATACAGGAAGAGGACGGCAGTGTCGATCGCGAGGCGCAGGTCCACGGCGCCTTAGGTGACAGAAATCAGCGCGACGCGCAAAGTGCTTTTCTTCTGCGGCCCGCGGCGGGTCGCTTAACTTCTCAGGATGAGGCGACCTGCATTCGAAACGATCGAAGCTCCCGATTTCGATCTCGCGCTCACCCTTGATTCCGGCCAGGTTTTTCATTGGGAGAAGTGCGGGCGCGGATTCACCGGGGCGATCGATTCCACCGCCATTTATGTTGAGCAGCGTGCCAATCAGCTCCGGATCGATCGTGGCGCGGGCGAGCGGGTGCGCCGCTACTTCGCGCTCGATCATTCGCTGCCGGAGATTTATGCGACATTCCCCGCGGATAAGCCAATGTGTGCGGCCCGCGATCTTTGTCGCGGTCTGCGCATCATACGCCAGCCGAAGTGGGAATGTCTGGCGACGTTTATCACGTCATCGATGAAGCAGGTCGCGCACATCCGGCAAATGTCTCGCGCACTGCGAACTCGATTCGGCGAAAGAATCGACACGCACGGCCACGAGCTGCACGCCTTCCCCACGGCCGAACGGATTGCCGGGTGTTCGGAAAGCGATCTCAGGGCATGCGCGTTGGGATATCGGGCCGCGAATCTCCTGGCGACGGCACGGCGTGTTAGTTCCGACGAAGCCAACCTCGACCGCTGGGCTGATCTGAAAGACGAAGAGCTG
>DASYVG010000050.1:0-1709 GCA_035937255.1 Chthoniobacterales bacterium
GACGAAGAAAGCTTGATAGCTCGCCATGTTGATCTTTGGGAAAGTCATGTCCGGCGCGCCGATCTGGAGCGGCACAACGAAATTACCGAAAGCGGCGAAGGCGATCGGCACGATCCCGAGGAAGATCATGATGGTGCCATGCATCGCGCCTAACGAGTTGTAAAACTCCGGCGTCATTTTCCCGTCCGGCATGCTGCCAGGCCCGAAGAGATGTCCGAGGGCCGGACCGATCACGGGCAGCGCCTGGCCCGGATACGCCAGTTGCCAGCGCATTAACATCATCAGGGAAAAACCGAAGAAGAGAAAAAGCAGGCCTGAGATGCCGTACTGAATCCCGATCACTTTGTGGTCGGTCGAAAAAACGTATTTGCGCCAAAAGCTGAGCTCCTGGTGGTCGTGCCCCCCTTCGTGACGATGAGCGTCGTGACCGGCGTGCGAGTGGGAAACGAGATCAGTGGAAGCGTCCATAATGAGCGAGATTTGAAAGTGAATATCGGGGGGAAGTTTTCAAGAGGAAAGCAGCTTTTCGCCGAGAATGACGGCACCGCGTCGCATTCGTTCCGACAAGATCATAACTCGGAAACGATACGCTGGCCGAGCCGCCGCGACCGCTTAGAAAAACACACAATTTGACGGGCGCTCTTCGCGCGCAGAGTCTCGCTCGAATGTTGAAAGCAATCGACCGACCGCACGCTGCCAAAGTTGAGCTTTACGATGAACTCGCGGCGCAGCTCCGCGGACTCGTCGAAACCGAAAGCGACGAGATCGCCAATATGGCGAACTGCGCCGCTCTTCTCTTTCATTCCCTTCCCGACCTGAACTGGGCTGGCTTTTACCTGCTGCGCGGCGATGAGCTCGTCCTCGGTCCTTTCCAAGGTCGCCCAGCCTGCGTCCGTATTCCGCTGGGTCGCGGCGTCTGCGGAACGGCCGCTATCCAGCGCCGCGTCTTGCGCGTGCCCGACGTCTGCGCCTTCGCCGATCACATCGCGTGCGACAGCGCCTCGCGCGCAGAGATCGTCCTTCCGCTCATGACGGCGGACGCGCGGCTTCTGGGCGTGCTGGATCTCGATAGTCCAACGCTCGATCGGTTTGACCAATCTGACGAAACCGGCTTGCACGCTCTCGCAGCCATCATGGTGACGAAGCTGAGCTGACGGCCAGCTCAGCCGCGCACGCGGCATTTAGCTTTGCTCGGGAACAGTCTGTTCCTCGCGCAGTTGCACTTCCCGCATCCGCCGCAGTGAGTGGCTCTCCAAACTTTGATCGAAAAGGTCGCGGTTGATTGCCTGAGCGGCGGCCGCCCCCTGCCCCGCCGCGATGATCATCTGGCAATTCGCGGGTGTCACACACCCGGCCGCGTAGAGGCGCGGCACCGTTGTGCGCATGCAATGGTCGACTTCGATTTGACCGTCCTCGTCAATCCGCGCGCCGACCTGCTCGGCCAGTTCAGTGTGAAAGATATCGCCGCGCGTAGTGAAAATATAATCGATCTCCACGCGCTGACCCTCTTCGAATTGCAAAGCGAGGATCTGACGATCGCGATGCTCCGCGTCTTGAATCTTCTCACGATGAACCGGGATCTCATACTCGCGGAGCCATTCCGCGTGGCGCGGACTCCACCGGATTTTCTCCCCATTCGTGGCCACGATCACACAAGCGGAATAGTGGAGCATGCCGAGCGCATACTCGACCGCTTCGTTGTTCGCACC
>DASYVG010000051.1:0-10195 GCA_035937255.1 Chthoniobacterales bacterium
TGCGGTTTTGTGGAAAATTGTAGGTGCGGATTTTCTCTTCCCGTCCGCCCGATCCGATCTGGCTGTTCCTGGCCGCGGAATATTTTGCTTCTTCCTCGCGCTGCTTCTCTTCCAGCAGGCGCGCACGCAAAATCTTCAGTGCTTTCTCCTTGTTCTTCTGTTGGCTGCGCCCGTCCTGACAACGGACGATTTTACCGGTCGGAATGTGGAGAACCTGGACCGCGGAATCGGTCGTATTCACACCTTGACCTCCCGGCCCGCCGGCGCGACAGACTTCGATGCGAAGATCTTCCGGTTTCAATTCGAAATCCACCTCTTCAGCTTCCGGCAAGACGGCGACCGTCGCGGTGGAAGTGTGAATTCGACCTTGGGCTTCGGTAGCCGGAACGCGCTGCACGCGATGCACCCCGCTCTCGAAACGAAGTTTGCGGAAGACATTCTCGCCTGAGACGCGAAAGATCACTTCCTTGAATCCGCCCAGCTCTGAGGGGCTCGATTCCAGATCCTCCATTTTCAGACCTGCTGCTTCGGCGTAGCGGTTATACATGCGATACAAATCCGCCGCGAAGATGGCCGCCTCGCTGCCACCGGTACCGCCGCGAATTTCGATGATCGCGTCGCGGTTCTCATTTTCATCCGGCGGTAAAAGCGCGATCTGCAACTGCTGTTCCAAATCTGCGAGCCGCTTCTCGAGCGAAGGGATTTCTTCCTGGGCCATCTGCGCGAGATCGGCATCCGGCGCGGTCGAGAGCTCGCGATTGGCCTCTAGTTGGCGCCGCGCCGTTTGCAGCTCGTCCCAACGCAGAAGCAGTTGCTTGAGCGAAGCGTGTTCGCGCATCGTCTCCTGCGCTCGCTTGCGGTTGTCAAAAAGCTGCGGATCTGCGATCTCGCTCTCGAGCTGTGCGAAGCGCTCCCGCTTCCGTTCGATTACCGATATGAAATCCATAAACAAAAACGGCGACTGCGCGCGTGTGCACAATCACCGTCCGGGAAAGCCTGGAGCAGCTAAGATTTCTTCGCCACTCGGGTCGCCTTCGTGCTGCCGTACCGTCGCGCGAATTTCTCCACGCGACCGGCTGTATCGACGAACTTTTGCTCACCCGTGAAAAACGGATGGCAGGCGGCGCAAATGCCGATTTTAATGTCGTCGCGCGTCGAGCGGGTATGATAGACGGCGCCGCAGGCACAGACGATATCGGTCTCTTTATATTCGGGATGAATGTCCGCTTTCATGGTGGGAAGAGAGCCGAAAACGTAGCTGCGCGCAGGGGGTGGCGCAAGTGGTGAAATACCGGAGCAAGGATGCGCTTGTGCGCGGCTGGGAAGCGACGCTTGCCGCTTCACCAGATGGCGCCGCGATCCGAGACCCGCGCGGCGATGTCTTGCGAACCTTCGCGCAAATCGAGGCCGAATCGGTCGATCTTACAGCGAACGTGCTGGTGGGTTTCGCGGCCGGCCAGGTGGTTGGCATCCAGATCGGTAATCACGCTTCCTGGCCAGCTCTACTTCTCGCCTGCTTGCGTCGGAAGGTTGTAGCGGTTCCGTTGGAAAGCAGCATCAATGACGGCGAGCGGGAACGCGCGCTCCGTACCTGTCAGGCGGTGGGATTTGTGGCGCTGGAGGCCCAAGCGCTCCGCGCGCATAAGTTTTCCGGATCGGCGCCGATCGATTGGGGAGAACGGCCACCTGCACTCATGAAAGTAACTTCCGGAACCACGGCGGCGCCGCGCGCCATCCGTTTCGGCAGCGACCAACTGCTCGCCGATTGCAACCAGATCTGTGAGACGATGGGAATCGCAACCAGCGATCTGAATTTCGCTGTCATCCCATTTTCTCACTCTTACGGTTTCAGCAATCTGATCACGCCGCTCCTGACGCGCGGGATTCCTCTCGTTTTAATTCGCGATCGGTTACCTCGCGCTCTCCTTGAAGGATTGGCCACAACGAATGCGACGATCTTTCCGGGAATGCCCGTTTTCTACCAATCATTTTGCCAAATGGACCAGGTGCCGGTCTTGCCCGCGCTGCGCCTTTGCATTTCCGCCGGGGCGCCCCTCCCGCTCGCCGTCGCACAACAGTTTCGGACGAAATTCGGACTCGCCATCCACTCATTTTACGGTTCGTCCGAGTGCGGCGGGATTTGTTATGACCGCGAAGCGCTTCTGGAAATTCCCGGTTTCGTGGGCCCTCCGATGCGTGGTCTCTCGCTCGAAAAGCTCGAGCCGGAAGTTCGTGTCGGCCGCGTCTCGGTACGGAGCGAGGCCGTGGGCGACGGATATTTCCCGGCGCCGGACGAAGAGAGGCTCGGCGCGGGTCGGTTTATTCCGGATGATCTTCTCGTCGCAACAAAAGAAGGATTTCAGATCACCGGTCGGGTTTCTGATTTGATCAACGTCGCGGGCAAGAAGGTGAACCCGGCCGAGATCGAGGCCGTTCTCCTCGCCCACCCCGCCGTACGAGACGTCATCGTTTTCGGTCGCGCATCAACGTTGCGCAACGAAGAAGTGGCGGCGTGTGTGGTGGTCGACGCGCCTGTGACGGAAGCGGATCTCCTGCGCGTTTGCCGCCAGAAATTCAGTGGCTGGCAGGTCCCGAAAACCATCTTCTTCACCGACAGCATTCCGGTTAACGAGCGCGGGAAGGTGAGCCGGCGTGAGCTGGCGCTGCATTTTGCCCGGGGCAGAAAAAGCGAGAGATAACGAGAAAGACACTCACCTGACCTGCCGATTCCGAATAAAAGGAAACCAGTTAACTATGAGAAACATCCTTCTTACCACGCTTGGCCTAGTGATCCTTTTTGCGACCTTCACCGGTTGCTCGACGACAGTTCGGACCGATAACGGCCACGCTGTCACGACTGGCGTTCACACCCGCTAAGCGGGGACGCAGGTTTGCGGGGGCGGCTTCGGCCGCTACCGCCATCGCGGGCCTGTCTCTTCTAACGTCGCGCCCTAACGTGTTGGCGCGAAAAATTGCTTTCTATTTATGGAGAAGAAGGCATTTCTAAAGTCACGCGCGGGTAAAGTGCTTCTCGGTTTTTCCGTCGCGTGACACTTGTGAACGGAAACACGCCCAGCCACGTCGAAAGCAGGAACGGCCCGCAAGGTCGCATTCTGGTCCTCGAACCTGACGAACACGTTTCCGCGGCGGTCATGGGTGCGTTGCGCGAAGCCGCGCCCTTCGCCGAGGTCTCCCTCGGGCACAGTCTGGAGGAAGCACAACGCCTCGTGGCCGATTATCGCCCAGACCTCTTCGTTCTCGACGTCGACGCGACTCACGATCTCGGCCAGGAGTTCCTCTACGATCTGCGCACAAGCCATCCGAACGCCCGCGCCATTGTTCTCACCGCCGTGCATCTGGCGGCGCACCGCGAGCGGGTAGCGGAACTGGGAGCGATCCACTTTCTCGAGAAGCCGTTCCCGCACAGCGATTTTGTCGATCTCGTTCAGGCGCTTCTCTCCGCCTCGAGCGCCCCGGAAGGGGAGAGGTTTCAGGGCACGCTCAGTGATCTCCACATTGCCGATATTATACAGCTCAAGTGCATGAGCGGCTCGACCTCAGGATTGGAATTCACCGGGCCGAGCGGCGAAAAGGCGCGCGTCTATTTCGAGAACGGTCAGGTGCGACATGCGACCGCGCTCGGCCAGGAGGGGGTCACGGCTTTCAACGAGATCGTGAATTGGAAGGGCGGGAAAATTTCAGAGGTCGCGGGGTTCGGGAACGTTCCGCGGACGATCGATCTGGACTGGCAGATCCTGTTAATGGAAGCCGTGCGAAAGATCGACGAGACCCGGGGGGTGGACAACGCGACCGCGAGCTCGAATTCCGTCAGAAACCGCAAAGTTTTAGTCATCGATGACAGTCTGATGCTGCTCAGTTTCGTAAATGAAATCCTGACCGAAGCGCACTACCAGGTGGTAACAGCTTCGACCGCCGAAGATGGCTTGGCCGCAGCGGCGAAGGGAACCGATCTCATCTTGCTCGATTATATTCTGCCAGACATGCAGGGCGACGAGGTTAGCCAGCGGCTCCTCGACGATCGCGCCACCGCCACAATTCCTGTAGTCTACATGTCCGGATTCGGTAGCGATTTGCAGCCGGACGCGCTGCGTCAATCCAACGTCATCGGTTCTCTCAATAAACCATTTACTTCAGAGTTGTTGCTCAAGACGGTGGAGCATTATATGCCGAAAAATGCCGTGTCGGCCGATGCCATGAATATGGAGAACGAACCAGCGCCCGAAGCGGCAAGCCCCGAGGACGTCGAACGCTCCGAATTAGCCGACGTCTCACCAGTTTCTTTGGAATTAGCTGAAGGATCGGCTCCCTCTCAAGAAAACGACCCGGCTTCACTCGCCGTAACCGGAAATTTTGAGGCGCCGGCAACGGGCGATCCGCCCGATATCGCAGCTGCGGCGGTTGCGAGCAGCGAGCCATGGTGGAGCCCTCCTACCTCGGCGCCCACATGGCCGGAGATTTCCGGCGCTGCCCCCGTCGTCCCGCAGCAGGACGACGCGCCGCAGAGTTTTCCCGAGCCCGGTGCGGCCGCGGCGCTGCCTCCCTTGCCCGACCTTCCGGCGCTCGACGGCAACACTTACTTTAGCGGCGACACCAGTTTTTTCTCCTTGAACTGGGCGTTGCAGACGATCGAAAAGCAGCAGCTGACCGGCGTTCTCCGCTGCTTCTGGACAAACGAAACGGTGGAGGTCCTCGCCCGGGCCGGAAAAATCGTGCTTGTCACCACGCGTGATCCCGCCCTCTACTGCCCAGAAGCTCCGATCACCTTGGCGAACGTCGATGCCGAGCACGTCCAGGCGGCTCGGGAGCGGCAGCGTGAAACCGGTTGCCCACTCTTTATTACCCTGACGCAGGATAACCTTATCCTGCGCGAACCGGCGCACCAGCTCGTGCAGCATTACGGACAAAAACTCTTCGCGCAGCTTTGGACCGCGCCGCGAGTTCGTTTTCTTTTCGAGCAAAACGAACAGTTACCGGATTACGCAAATGAGATCGCAGTCGAGGAGGACGTCGATCACTGGTCGCTCAGCACATTGCGTTTCATCCAGTTTCCGGATCTTGGGGCTCAACAACCTTTCGCTCCTTCGGTCGTTCCAGCCTACACGCGCGACGGGTTCGAACGCGTGCAGGACCTGCGCCTGACCGTGGCGGAAGCGCAATTCGCGTCGCAGTTCAACGGCGTTCGCTCCCTGCAGCAAATTGCGAAAAATCTGCGGATCGACATGAAGTTTGCGCGTCTGACGCTGTTTCGCTTTCTGGCGCTCGAGATTGTGGATTGCTGGCCAGCCGTCGTCGCGGCGAAACCGGAGAAGCGCGGATTTTTCCAGCGGCTCGGCTTTGGCGATTAGTTTTGCGCGGGCGGAGCGGCGCTTCCTGCACTCCACCCACGGTCCGGTTCCTCAGTCGTTAGTGCGCATCCCGGAGTTCGGCGCCATCGTGCAGGCGCTCACCGCCGTCGGCTGCGCGATCTGCGCAATATTTGCCCCCGCCCTGGCCGCCGCGACGAAAGACGCTGCGCACGAGCGGCACGTCGTCCTCCTCGTCTGGGATGGCATGCGGCCCGATTTTGTCGGCCAGAAGACTACGCCCACGCTCTGGCAGCTGGCGCACGAAGGAGTTCAATTCCAGAACCATCACGCCGTCTATCCGACCTCCACCGAAGTGAACGGCGCTGCGCTCGCCACCGGCGCCTATCCAAACCGCACGAGCCTGCTCGCAAACCGCGAATATCGTCCGCGCATAGATTTCCTGCACGCGATCGATACCGGAGACGCAAGCAGCATCAAAAAGGGCGACGAAACGAGCGGCGGGAATTATCTCGCGCTGCCGACCGTGGCCGAGCTCGTGCGGGCGGCCGGGCGGCGAGCTGTCATCGCAGGCAGCAAATCGGTGGCTCTCCTCGCAGATCGGCACGCCGAGTGGACCACTGCTCTTTCGGAGGACAAAGGCCTGACGGTTTTTGCGGCCGCCCCCATGTCGTCTGGCTTGAGTGCACAAACGCAGCAAATGCTCGGGCCTTTGCTCACGAAAGCGGGTATCTCTTTTGCGGATCGGAATACCTACACGACACATGTGCTCACCGAAATTCTATGGCGTGATGGCATTCCTGATTTCTCGCTTCTCTGGCTGAGCGATCCAGATCTCACGCAACACGAAACCGCACCCGGCTCGCCAGCCTCCCTTGCCGCAATCAAGAGCTCCGATGACAATCTTGCGCGCGTGCTCCGTGCCTTGGAGAAGCAGCATGCTCGCGCAACGACAGATGTGATCGTTGTATCTGACCACGGCTTTTCCACCATTGAGCGCGCGATCGATTTCGCCGGCCTACTGCGCCAGGCAGGATTCGACGCCGTGAACAGTTTCGACAACGAGCGGAAGCCGGGCCAGATCATGGTCGTCGGCAACGGTGGCACCGTTCTTTTTTACGTCATAGGGCACGATCCTACTGTGACTGCCAAACTGGTCGATTCACTCCAACGCTCCGACTGCGCGGGTGTGATCTTCGCGCGCGACAAATTCGAGGGAACATTCCCGCTGGCCGCCGCACAATTGGGTACCGCGGAAGCGCCGGACCTAGTCGTTGCGTTGCGCTGGACAGAGAAAGCAAATCAATTCGGGACTGCTGGCTCAATTACGACTGATGCGGCGCGCGGCGTCGGCCACGGCAGCCACGCCACGTTGAGCCGCTTCGATGTTCAGAATATCTGCGTCGCGAACGGCCCACATTTCCGGCGTGAGTTTCTCGACACTGCCCCGACCAGCAACGTAGACATAGCGCCGACGATCGTGAACCTCCTCGGCCGCGACCGCTCCGACAAAATGGACGGTCGCGTTCTGAGCGAAGCGTTCGCTAACGAATCATCCGAGACACCTAAGGCCGAGGCACGCCGGCTTGAAGCGACGCGGCAATTTTCGGATCGCACCTGGCGGCAATGGTTACAGATCAGCACCTACGGCGGTGCGACGTATCTCGACCAAGGCAACGGAGCGAGCGAGCCCGTGGTAAGCAATTAGGAGTGCCAGGGACAGGACTCGAACCTGCACGTCTTGCGACACCAGATCCTAAATCTGGCGCGTCTGCCAATTTCGCCACCCTGGCATCATTGCTAGAGCATTTACCTGCGAAGCAAGGAAAGCAACGAACAACGAAATCCGTCTCCTAAATAGAAGCGAGACCCGCCCCGGCCGACCAGGCTCCGGTCGATATCGCTGCACGTCATCGGGCCAACTTTACCGCCGTATGGAACTCTCGCAATGGGCGCGTTCCCGGATTCTACCAGCGCAACAACTCGGTACGAATAGAGCGGAAAGCCATCGCGCCGTTAGCCTTCCGCGTCGCCGACAGTTAGTCGCTCCGGATCAGCGAAAAACCGCAACGTGTAAGGGTTGCGGCTCGAACGCGACAGATCATGAAAGGAATTATTATGATCAAGATCGAGTCGCCATTCGAAATTGTTGAGCCAGCAACCAATCGGCTGCGATTGGCGGCGCGCGCTAGCCCAGATGCAGGGTCTTTCCACGATCATTCGTGGGCGCCACGAACTTTCGTGACGAGATCGTTATCGATCACAAAATCGGCGGCGGCGCGCGGATTGTCGCGCTCATAGTGAATGCGCTGCGCCGGAAAATAGATCGTCTGGAATGCGCGGATCGTTTCCGCGGGCGGCAAGCCTTCCTGGCAGCGTTCGATCGCGCGCTCCAACGCCGTTCCGAATGAACAATCTACCCAAGCAGTCAGATCGAAGTGCTGTCGGTGCTTCATTTTCAGCAGAAAGATGCCTTCGAGCAGCACGAGGTCGACGTCGCTGAAGCGGTAGTTGTGCTTGCGATAATCGGTTGCAGTTTCTTCTGTGAAATCGGCCTCGAGTTCGATCGAACGATTTCGGACCAAAGGTCGAATGAGCTGCGCGAACAACTCGTCGAACCGAATGGCGTGGTTGTAGAAATGCGCGGCTAGGTCCGCAGGATCAAAACGCACCGCCGGAAGATTGAGCCAACCGTCTACATTAATAACGGCGACTCTCAGGCCGCGTCCCTCCAGCTCCTCAGCAAGCCGAGCCGTCACGAAGCCCTTTCCCGCCGCATCGATTCCGCTGATGCCGACGAGGAATGCGCGCTCAGAGGGAAGCGCGCTACGCTTTTCAAGAATCGCAGATAAAACCGGGGTATTTTCGCTCACGCTGTCGCTGGGACTGGTGATTACGGTCGGCATCGTAGGACGACGGGATCGGATGGGATTATCGATCACGGCTACAACGCTTCGCGATACGTCAGCGCGACCGCGTTCATGCAATAGCGCAATCCAGTTGGCGCCGGGCCATCATTGAATACGTGCCCCAAATGCGAACCGCAGCGCGCGCATGCGATCTCGGCGCCGACGAGAGTCGACATGGTGCTCCTCTCGTGCACGGACTCCTTGCGGATCGGCTGCCAGAAGCTCGGCCAGCCGGTGCCCGAATCGAACTTCGCCTCCGCCCCGTAGAGTGGATTGCCGCACGCAGAGCAGACGTAAACCCCGGTGCGGTGCTCGATCGCATTGCCACTATTGGAGCGCTGCTCCGTTCCGGCGCGGCGCATCACGTAGAACTGTGCCGGCAAGAGAATCGCCTGCCATTCCTCATTCGTCAGATGCACTTCCTGATCGAGAGGAATCGCGTTCAGTTTCGCGCGGATACCAGCCGCATCGACGGCGCCCGACTTGACGCGTGAGCAGGAGTAAAGCGACAGGCAACTCAGCAGGATGGTAATCAATCGAAGAGAATGTTTCATAAGCTGTGCGAGCAATTCGTAAACGCGTCGAACCGGGATCACCGATCCCGGCTACAGCTTAGGCCAGCGCCACCTGCGGGGCCGTATTCAATTCGCGCCTTCAATTCTTCGGCCGTCGAGCTGGCAATCCATGCGCTCGAGGAGATGATCGCCGACTCGTAATGCGTTTGCCATGATGGTGAGTGTTCTCCTTCTCGCGCCGGACGAATGGCCCTCGTTCGATGAGCAAAATCTTCTTGCCGCTGGCGCGAGCCGATACGCCAACGTGCCGCCGCCCGCGCCTGAACCGATGATGATGAAATCGTAGTCGCTGCCGTTGTTCATGACCGATTTGTCGCGAGCGTAGCTGATTCCTTACGCGCGTGGTCACACCATCTGTAAGGATTCCATTTCGGCCGCGACGAATCCGCAAACCAAAACCCCAATCTTTATGCCAGTTGAAATACCTACTCTTTCGAAACCAAACGCCGCTCAGGCGCCGAAATTTATGGATCTGCCGAAGCCCGTTTTACCGAAGACCGAGAACCGGAAATTGCTCAAGGGTCAGAAGGCCATCGTCACCGGTGCGAGCTCCGGCATCGGCCGCTCGATCGCGCTCGCCCTCGGTCATGCGGGCGCCGATGTCTGCATCAACTTCGTCGCCGGCGAAGACAAAGCGCAGGCGATCGTGAACGAACTGCGCGGCCACGGCCACACCGCGATGTCGTTCAAAGCCGATGTCTCGAAAGAAGACCAGGTCGCCGCGATGTTCGAAGCGGTGCGCGATCAATTCGGCACGGTCGACATTCTAATTAACAATGCCGGACTACAGCAGGACGCACCCATCGACCAGATGACGCTCGCGCAATGGCAGAAGGTCATCGACGTAAATCTCACCGGTCAATTTCTCTGCGCGCGCGAAGCGATTCGCGAATTCAAACGCCGCGGTGTGCGACCGGAAATTTCGTGCTGTGCTGGCAAGGTCATCTGCATCAGCTCGGTGCACGAAGTGATCCCGTGGGCCGGACATGTGAACTACGCGGCCTCGAAAGGCGG
Organism: Chthoniobacterales bacterium; assembly: GCA_035937255.1. Classification (GTDB taxonomy): domain Bacteria; phylum Verrucomicrobiota; class Verrucomicrobiia; order Chthoniobacterales; family UBA10450; genus JACCXL01. The sequence goes on from DASYVG010000051.1 coordinate 9,823, forward strand.
CGTGATGTTGATGATGAAAAGCATCGCGCAAGAGGTCGCACCGTTTCGGATTCGCGTGAACTCGATCGCGCCGGGCGCGATCCGCACGCCGATCAACATGCAGGCCTGGGACACGCCCGAGCATTACGCCAAGTTGCTCAAGTTGATCCCCTACAAACGCATCGGCGAGCCGGAGGAAATCGGTCGCGCCGCGGTTTGGCTGGCGAGCGACGAGTCGGATTACATTCAGGGTACCACGCTCTTCGTCGATGGCGGAATGACCCTTTACCCGGGCTTCGAAACTGGAGGCTAGGCCGTGATTACGAATCCTCATTTCCGTGCTCGTCACAACAGCCGCGCTCGTAACCTGACGAACGATCGGTTGGTGGCGCGG
>DASYVG010000052.1:0-3630 GCA_035937255.1 Chthoniobacterales bacterium
CCGCCCGCAATACCGACGACAAGCGTGGAGAACACCAGCGGCCCAATGATCGACTTGATCAGGTTGAGGAAAATGTCGCGAAGAAAGTAGATCGCGTTTCCCCACTCTGGCCGCAGCCAGCCGATCAATACACCCGCAACAAGGCCAATGAAGATCTGCAAGGTAAGCGACGGTCGATACCACGGTCGTCGCATCTCAACGGGTGAGATCTTGCTGGCCACGGCTGGTTTGTAGCGCCGCTCTTGATTCGTGGGAAAGGTTTTTCGGCGCTGCGCTGCGTGCGCCCGCGATCGATCTGCGCTCAATTGCTCGCATGTTCCTGACGCATCTCGTCTGTTCGTCGTGCGGGCTTCAGCACGAATCGTCGCGCCTCCAGAACCTCTGCACGGCATGCCAGAAGCCGCTCTACCCGACGTATGATCTCACCGCTGTTTCGCGGACGCTCACGCGCGAAACGTTGACGGCGCGACAGGACCGGTCGCTCTGGCGTTATCGCGAAGTGCTGCCACTTCCGCGACACGTCGATCCAGTCTCGCTCGGTGAAGGAGGCACACCTCTGCTGCGCGCCAGCCGGTTTGGCGAGCGGCTCGGGATGACTGCCCTCTTCATCAAAGATGAGTCCGTAAATCCGACGCAAAGTTTTAAGGCACGCGGCATGTCGGTCGCCGTCTCGATGGCGAAACATCTCGGCGCGACGAGCCTCGCGGTGCCGAGCGCAGGAAATGCCGGCGGCGCGCTCGCCGCATATGCCGCGCGAGCAGGACTCGAGGCGCACGTGTTCATGCCGCGCGACACACCGCGTGCGAACATCATCGAATGCCGCGAAGTCGGCGCGCACGTCACGCTGATCGATGGTCTCATCACAGATTGCGGCGCTGAGATCGCGCGACGCAAAAGCGCAGAGGGTTGGTTCGATATGTCGACCTTGAAAGAACCGTATCGCGTTGAAGGAAAAAAAACGCTTGGATACGAACTGGCGGAGCAGCTCGGCTGGGAGCTGCCGGACGCAATCATTTACCCGACTGGCGGAGGGACCGGTCTCATCGGGATGTGGAAAGCGTTCGACGAGATGGAAACCCTCGGGTGGATAGGCAACAGCCGGCCACGGATGTTTTCCGTGCAGGCGAGTGGTTGCGCGCCGATCGTGCGCGCGTTCGAAGCCGGCGAAACGAGCGCCACAGAATTTCCAAACGCGCACACCTGCGCATCCGGCTTGCGCGTGCCGAAAGCCGTCGGCGATTTTCTGATGCTGAAGATCCTTCGCGAATCCAAAGGCGGCGCCGTGGCGGTCGACGATCAGGAAATGATCGGTGTCACGCGCGAAGTCGGCGGAAGTGAAGGTTTATTTGTCGCTCCGGAAGGCGCGGCATGTTTCGCCGCGGTGAAGTCGCTTCTCGCATCGGGACAAATCGCGCCGAATCAACGCGTGGTCATCTTCAACACCGGCTCCGGCATCAAATACCCGGAGTGCTACGATCGCGAACCAATGTAGGGGTCAGATAACGAATTCGATGTGCCGTCCGCTAGTAAGAAAACTGCCGCCCGCGTATTGCACTTCGTTTGGCATAAATCTTTTTCATTAGGCCAACCACGCTTTCTTGTGAATCCTGAGTGGCGATCAAAACTCGGTCCCCTCCTGCGTTGGGTTAGCGACAATCTTTTGACGACCGCTGCGACTGCGCTGCCTTTGTTTCAACAATGAGGGTTTTTATGAATTTTTGGGCCTCTGTCAGATCGCTTTCTGTCGCGGAGAGGTAAATGCTGGTTGCTTTTACTCTATCTCCTGCAGCTATGGCTCGAACGACCTCCTCGTGCTCCTCCGGTTTTAACTTTCGCTTCATTTAGATCGAGGGATTGAGGTAACCGGGTCGCTTGGTTAAAGCCGATCATAAGCACAATCGTTTGCGTCAGCTTACTTTGTCGAGGCTTTGACCACAAGGTAGATAATTTCGCCATTATCGATTGTGCTGAGCCAGTGGGGGATTCCGGTTGGGATAACGAAGATGTCACCTTTAGCAACGTGGCGCGTTTCGCCACCGGAGATGCCAGTCCCGCGCAGTTCATCAGGTTCTGTTTGCGCAGCCTCTGTCAATGATCCTCCCGTAACCAGAGTGCCCGAACCAGCTATAACATACCAGATGTCCGTTACGCCCTGGTGGACTTCAGACTTATCTGGCGCTGTTCGGCGAATTACAGTCGCTGAATACTTCGACGTATCTGCATAATCGATCCACGAAATACTGGGTCTTTTTTCAGGGGCATGTCTAAAAGGAACGCGATCGCAAAGGCCGCGTTTTTTCCAGCTGCCCTTTCGTTTGCCCGACTAAATGTTTCTCAGGTAGCTCGCGTTCGAGCTTGAGTCGCTGAGCTCGGGCTAGTTTTCTCTCTTCTAAATTCTTTGCCGCCGCCGTCCTTGACTCCGCAGTTTCGGCAACTGCCTTTACTGCCTGTGGAACATGATTAAGGATTAGCCCACAGGAACAGGTAAGCCGCGACTATCCCGCTTGCGCTCTGAGCCAACTTGGGGCCGAGCGGGTTACTGGCGCGGCCGCAAAGGAAGATAATCACATTTAGGAGATGCGACATCTGGACGCTGTGTTTACCTGCGGTCCCAGGTGCCGATTTGCCGAACGGCAGCGGCGGCTACAGGCTTTGCGTCTCGTGAATTGTTGCGCGAGAAAAACCGATGGCCGTTGGCGAATGGATCGAATCGCACGTTCCCGCACGGCTGGACCGGCTGCCATGGAGCCGCTGGCACTGGCTGATTGTCATCTCGCTCGGGGCGACTTGGATCCTGGACGGCCTCGAGGTGACGCTCGCCGGTTCGCTCGCCGGCATCTTGACCCACCGTGAAACGCTCGGTTTCAGTGACGCCCAGGTGGGCGCGAGCGCGACTTTCTATCTTGCGGGGGCGGTGATCGGCGCGCTCATTTTCGGATACGGAACGGACCGGCTCGGGCGGAAGAAGTTATTTTTCATCACGGTAGCAGTCTATCTCACAGCCACGGCGCTAACGGCGTTTTCGTGGAGCTTTGCGAGCTACGCATTTTTTCGTGCACTTACCGGCGCCGGCATCGGCGGGGAATACGCGGCGATCAATTCGGCGATCGACGAGCTGATTCCGGCGCGCGTGCGTGGCCGCGTGGATTTGATGATCAACGGTTCCTACTGGATCGGCGCGGCGCTCGGCTCTGCTGCCACGATCGTGCTGCTTGATCCGCGCTGGCTGCCGGTCTGGCTCGGCTGGCGGCTTGCGTTTGGAATCGGCGCGATGCTCGGCCTCGTGGTGATTTTCTTCCGTCGCTGGATTCCGGAAAGTCCGCGCTGGCTCATGATTCACGGACGGAATGCCGAGGCGGAAAAAATCGTGGACGAAGTGGAACGGACGATCGCAGCGGAAGCGCTCCCTCCGCACAATGAGCCAGCGACGCGAATTCGGACCCGGACGCACACTCCCTGGCGCGAGATCTGGCAGACGATCGTGCATGAACATCGGCGGCGTTCGGTCCTAGGCTTCGTGCTGATGCTGACGCAGGCGTTTTTTTACAACGCGATCTTTTTCACGTACGGCCTGGTGCTCATGCGGTTTTATAACGTGCTGTCGGAGAACGTGGGCCTCTATCTTCTGCC
>DASYVG010000053.1:0-4193 GCA_035937255.1 Chthoniobacterales bacterium
TGAGTCGCCAGCCTAGCAGCGCTTGTGCCAGCGTTCACTCCATCACTCTAGAGGTCATCTCATTAATGTCATCCAAGGGGGTTCGGCGATGTAGCCGCATTTATGAGATGGCTTCTAAGCTCAATCGATCGGCGAATTAGCGCTCACGCGCAGATTTTCATCCTCGGCGGATGTCGCGGAGACGGATTCACGACTTCCCGCTTTTGGAACGGAGGACGGCCGGCGTTTTGAATCGAGGTTTGCCAGCCTGCTCCCAAAGCGATAACGTCGCGCGGACGCCGTGGCAAAACCAAGCCGATCTTCCGCGCAGGCGCTCCTGCTACTCACTGTTCTCGCGGCGGGCACAGCGCTGACCTGGCGATCGCTGCAGCAGGCGCGCCGCGAAGTTATCCCGCCGGAGAACCGGCCGATCAAATCGCTCGCGGGCGATTACGTCTCTTCCGATTCGTGTCGCTCCTGTCACGCCGGCAACTACGCCAGCTGGCACACTTCGTTTCACCGCACGATGACGCAAGTGGCCGAGCTGCGGAATTTCGCGGGCGACATGGACGGATTGGAAGTGGCCTACGATGGCTGGCAGTATCGAGCCGAACGGCAGGGCGACGGTGTATACGTGCGCAAGCGTCGCGCTGGTGAAACCGAATACGGCGCGCCGCGCAAAGTCGTTTTGCTGACCGGCTCCCACACCTTGCAGCTGCCGTGGCTGGAGACCGGTGAAGGCCGCACGCTCGAGCAATTTCCCTTCGCTTACATCATCGCGGAGAAAATGTGGGCGCCAGTCGCGGAAACATTTCTTACTCCGCCATCGTTGAAGGAGCCGTATGCCATTGGGGCCTGGAATGGCGCCTGCATGGATTGCCACGTCACGCAGGGCCGGTCGCGTTTCGTAAAGGATAATCAATTCGACTCACGGGTCGCGGAGTTCGGTATTGCCTGCGAAGCCTGTCACGGAGAAGGCCGGGAGCACATCGCACGCAATCGAAACCCAATCCGCCGTTTCGCGTTGCATGTGCAGCGGGCGGCCGATCCCACCATCACAAATCCGGCGAAGTTGAAGGGCCCGGAATCAGCGCTCGCCTGCGGCCAGTGCCATAGCGTTTTCGCCTTCAACAGCATGGATACGAAGCTCGACTTCAACCGGAACGGCCGCGATTTTCGCCCCGGCAAAAGTGAACTCGGGCAGCGCTTCGTCCTCCAACCGTCGACGGCCGATCATCGCGAGCAGAAAGAGTTCATCCAACGCACCGAGCCGCATTATATGGGCGACCGGTTCTGGCCGGACGGAATGATCCGCGTGACGGGACGCGAATATAACGGGGTGCAAGCTTCTCCCTGTTTTCGCGGCGGCAATTTCTCCTGCCTCTCCTGTCACGAGATGCATCCGGCCAGCGGTCCAGAGGCCGACTTAAAGACCTGGCGACGCGGCCAGTTGAAACCGGGCATGGAATCCGACGCTGCCTGTTTGCAATGTCACCAGAAATTTTCGAACAACATCGCCGCGCACTCGCATCATGCGCCGGAATCTGCGGGCAGCCGCTGTTACAACTGCCACATGCCACACACGACCTTCGGATTGTTGCATGCGATGCGCAGCCATCAGGTCTCGACTCCAAACGTGCAGGAAAGCGTGACGCACGGCCGGCCGAACGCATGCAGCCTCTGCCATTTGGATAAAACGCTCGCGTGGACGGCCGGAAAGCTGCACGAATGGTATAATCAGCCGGTGCCATCGTTGTCTGACGACGACTCCCGAATCTCGGCCGGCACGCAATGGATCATGAAGGGCGATGCGGCGCAGCGCGTAATCGTTCTCTGGGGTATGAGCTGGGAGCCGGCGCAACGCGCGGCGGGCAAGGACTGGCTCTATCCGTTCTTGATCTACGGTTTGTCGGATCCCTACGCCGCGGTCCGTTTCGTTTCCTGGAAATCGCTGCAAACGCTGCCCGGGCTGGCTGACTTTTCCTTTACCTTCACGGCCGACGAGAAGACGCGGAATGAAAGCATCGCCGCGGTGTATCAAAAATGGTGGCAGCAAATCCGCACGACGGATTCTGTGTTCCCTCCGGAAACCACACTCGACTCGTTAGGCCGTTTTCAGCTCGATGTTTTTCAGCGCTTGCGCAGTGAGCGAAATCAGACACCTGTTTTGCTCGCCGAATGAGAGTTTCCTATGAGCGGTTGCAAAACTTATTTGTAGGGCGTTTCTGTGAAACGCCATCGCGCTCTCGCCTAGGGGGCGTCTGACACAGACGTCCTACAATCGGTCATGAACGACTTTTGCAACGGCTTCTAAGAATGAATCGCGCGGAAAAGCATCTCTGCTTCGGTTGGTGGTATCTTGCCTTTTGGGTGACCATCGGCCTTGTCCTCGAAGGTCTGCATGGCTTCAAAGTGGGCTGGTATCTCGATGTCGGAAACGATACGCGCCGTCTCATGTTTACGCTCGCGCACGCCCACGGCAGTTTTCTGGCACTGCTCAACATCGTGCTGGCTCTGACCGCTCGCGGCCGGGCTGACTTTACCATCCGTCCATCTGTTTCCATCGCGATCATCTGGGCGGCCTTATTGCTCCCAGGCGGCTTTCTGCTCGGAGGAATCGTGACCTACGGCGGCGACCCCGGGCTGGGCGTCTGGCTCGTCCCGGTCGGCGCGTTGCTGCTGCTTTACAGCGTCGTGCGCACGGCCGTCGAGATGTCGAAGCTGAAAAAATCCGCCAGCGAAACCGTAATTCCTGTCGCGGTGAAGGAAGTGCCAGCCGTTGCAACCAAAAAGCGTCGACGATAGCACGCCGCGAATCTCGGATTCGCGCACCCGCTCGACAGCCGAGCTTGTCCGTCAGTTCCGCACGATCTACGCTGAGCCATGCTCTGCGTTTCCTCGTTTCTCCGACGCCTCGTCCTCACCGGCTCAATGATCGCGATCACGTTCATCGCCTCGGCGATCGCTGACGAAGGCATGTGGCTTTACAACGCGCCGCCGCCGAAACAGTTGCAGGAAAAGTATCAGTTCGAACCAACGCAGCCGTGGCTCGATCATCTGCAGAAATCGAGCGTCCGCTTCAATTCCGGCGGCAGCGGCTCCTTCGTTTCCGCAAATGGTCTCGTGATCACGAATCACCATGTCGGCCTCGACACGCTGCAGAAGATCAGCAGCGAAAAGAACAATTACGTCCGCGATGGCTTCCATGCGAAGTCGCTCGCGGACGAATCGAAGGCGACCGACCTCGAGCTCAACGTGCTCATGTCGATCGAAGACGTCACGCAGCGCGTCGCCGCCGCGCTCCAACCCGGCATGTCGCCTGACGACGCGAGCAAGGCGCGCGGCAACGTGATCGCGCAAATCGAAAAGGAGAGCAAAGAAAAGACCGGCCTGCGCTCGGACGTGACCACGCTCTACGAGGGCGGCATTTACAATCTTTACCGCTACAAACGTTACGACGACGTCCGGCTCGTCTTTGCGCCCGAGCAGCAGGCCGCATTTTACGGCGGCGATCCGGATAACTTCGAGTACCCGCGCTACGATCTCGATATCTGCATCTTCCGCGCTTACGAGAACGGTCAGCCCGCGCGTCCGGAGCACTTTTTGAAGTGGAACCCGAAAGGTCCGGCCGACGGCGAGCTGACGTTCGTGAGCGGACATCCGGGAAAGACCGACCGGCAATTGACCACCGATGCGCTCGCGGAAATGCGCGACGCTGAAGTCCCGTATCTCCTCAGCATGCTTAACCGCCGGGAAGTGCTTCTCACCGCCTTCGCGGCACGCAGTTTCGAGAATGCCCGGCGCGTGCGCGAGGACCTCTTCGGCATCCAAAACAGCCGCAAGGCGTTCGACGGAATTCAGGCGGCGCTCTTGGATCCGGAAATCTGGAATGCAATCGGGGCGCGCGCGAAAAATTTGCGGGATGCGATTGGCGGCGATCCGAAGTGGAAAGCTGCGCTGACCGCGTTCGACAAGATCAAACAAGCGCAGGATGAGACCGCGAAGATTCTGCCGATTTATCACTACTTTGAGACCTCACGCGGCCGCGCCACCGCGACCTATCGCGCGCCCCGCGCGTTCTACAGCACGCTCTTCAAGTACGCACGACGGCTGCTGCGCGCGGGCGAAGAACGCACGAAGCCAAACGGCGAACGCTTCCCCGAATTCCGCGACAGCAATCGCGAATCATTTGAGCTCGATCTGTTTTCCAGCGA
>DASYVG010000054.1:0-3674 GCA_035937255.1 Chthoniobacterales bacterium
CATGATCTCGGTGATGATCGGGAGTCCGGTCTGGGCGCGCGCTTCGGCCAGGTAGCGCAAACCATCCTCGCGCAGCCCTTGGAAGCTGTATGGCGATGTGCGCGGCTTGAAGGCGCCGCCCCGCAGGAGTTTCGCCCCCAGTTGTTTTACTTTCCGGGCGATGGAAACAATCTGATCCTCGCTTTCGACTGAACAAGGTCCGCAGATCAGCGCGACGTCGTGGGCGTCGCCGATCATGATGCCGCCGATGGAAACGGCTGAAGCTTTGCCCCGCGCATCGTAGGAAGCTAGTCGGTAAGGCTTCAGCACCGGCACGATCGCTTCCACGCCCGGCATGGCCGCGAGTGGCTTCTCGCGCACTAAATCCTCTGCGCCGATCACTCCAATAATCACGCGCGAAGCGCCACGACTGATCTGCGCGTCGAGTCCAAACTCGTGCACGCGAGCCACGATGGAATCGATCTGCGCTTCAGTGGCGCTTGGCTGAGTGATTATGATCATGACCCGAACTCTGAAAGGACGAGCATGTCGCCGGGAACAGGCGAGCGCAAGCCGTGAGCCAAGCCAGGCGCGACGGCACGCCTATTCGCTGATCGTTACCGGGGTTCCGCTGCTGATCGACTTAAAAAAGCTCTCCGCCATGAACTCCGGCATCCGGATGCACCCGTGGGAAGCTGGATAACCGGGGAGATACCCAGCGTGCATACCGACGCCGCCGACAATCCGCATGAAATACGGCATCGGAGCGCCCTTGAAATGTGTGCCCGGGGGTTTTGGATCTTTCTCCACATCGACGTTCGGCACCACCACATTGTCGGCGGCGTCCACATAGTCGCCGTATTTGCTTGAGACGTGGTCCTTATCCTTTTGAGTGATTGAATACTTCCCGCTCGGAGTATTCAACCCTTCGCGGCCCGTCGAGAGCTGTGAAATTCCGACCAGCTGCCCACCTTTGTAAAAATAGGCCCGCTGCTCGGAAAGCTTGATCTTGACGGAAGGCTTGCCGGATGATCCATCGCCGTCCCAATACGAGACGGTATCCTGTGGAGCCGAAGAAGAGATGGCGTTATCTCCGTAGATGCCGCCGAGATACTGCGTTTGAGCGGAGAGCCGCGGGTCATCGCTTTCGCAAGCTGAGAAGAGGAGCGCGAGGCTCAGACCAGCAGGCCAGATGAGAAGACGGGAAATCGAGCAGGTCATAGGGAAAATGGAAGAAAGCTTCTAACGCTCAAAGTGTTGAAAGTCAAGGAATGCAGGTTTGGCGCGACGCATTCGGGAGCCCCGCTTTTACTGTTGTTTTCCAGGAGCGCATCTCGACGGCTTGAATTCTGCTTTTTTGGGCGCAGAATGGCGTCCGCTTACGCTCGCTCTATGCCTACCTACGACTATTCGTGCGAGAAGTGCCGGAAAAACTTCGAGGCGTTCCAATCCATGCGCGACGAGCCGTTTCGCGAGTGTCCGAAAGAACATTGCCAGCAGGAAAAGTGGGGCCACGGCAAGGTGAAGCGCCTCCTCGGCATCGGCGCTGGGTTGATCTTCAAAGGCTCGGGGTTTTACAGCACTGATTATCGCAGCAACTCGTACATGGAGGGCGCGAAGAAAGATGCGCCAGCCTCGCCTGCGCCTGCTGCGGGCGAGAAAGCGGGCGGCTCGAAAGAATCGGCGCCGAGTACAACATCACCACCGGCAAAGCCCGCCGAAAAGAAGGCGAAACCCTCCAGCGAATGATCAAATTGGTCTGCCCGGAATGCCGGCACGAGAACGAATCGGAGCGTATCTATTGTCACGCCTGCGGGGCGCGTCTGGATCGCTCCGCGCTTTCCCGGACGAAGCCGAAGGACGAAGATCCGCGGGCCGCGCGCCGTCGGTTGAAAGCAATGTTCGATCCGCAGCGAGCGAGGCTGCGATTGCTTTTTTTCCAGGTAAGCAAGTTGATCCTGGGAGCACTGCTGGCCGCCGCAATCATCCAAATGATTCTGCCGCCCGACGTTCCGCCACGCGCGAAAAGTGCGGCCTTCCCCGCGCAAATTGGCCTCGGTCTGGAGAACGCGACGCTGTCACACGGCGCTGCGCCACTGCGTTACACCGAGGAACAGGTCAATGCCTACCTCGCTTACTCACTGAGAAGCAAGCAAGCCGCCTTGAGCAAGCTCCTGCAGTTCGAGCGTGCGATCGTGGCCTTCGACGAAGGTTCAGTCCGCGTTACCACGGAACGGTCGCTCGCGGGTTATTCGCTCTTCGTCTCGAGCAGTTACGCTGTTTCCTCGCAGGATGGAAAGCTGGATGCCTCCGTGAGGGGTGGCCACATTGGCCGGATGCCTGTTCATCCGGATTTGATGAAGTATGGGAACGCCTTGTTCGCGGATCTCTGGGCTGCTCTCGACCGCGAGCGAAAATCGATCGCCAAGTTGGCTGGCCTCGAATTGCATCCGCAGCTCATCGTTCTCATTCCGAGGGCATAACGCCAATGGCGGGCGGCAACATGCGCTGCTCGCCCGCCACCCAACCCTCGAAGTAATCCGACGCTCGCGTTAAGCTACGCCCATGGTCGCGAGCAGACGCCGATCGATCACACCGTCAACGCGCAGGCCGTGGTCGCGTTCGTAGGCGCGAATCGCTGATCGTGTGCCGTAGCCGGCGACACCGTCGATCGAGCCGCGATAGTATCCGGCGCGCGCCAGGCGCTGTTGCACGCGCGCGACGAGCGAACCGCCGGTAACGCGCTGATAATACGGTCGACCCGTCGAGTAGTAGTCGTACCCGTAAGGCCGATAGCCGAAGCCGCCGCCGTATCCGTAAGGCGAGTAGCCGAACCCCGAACCATAGTAACCGCCGTAGGGATATCCGTAACCGCCCCCAAAGTAGAAGCTGTAGGGATCGTAGTGCCAGCGATAACGATTGAAGTTGTTCCAGTGCCGATACGAGTAACCCGAGCGCTGCACATTTCTACCGACGGGTTGCGTACGAATGGTAGTCGTTTCTGTTCGTGATGCCGCGTTCGCTGGAACCGACAGCATGCTGAGGGCTACAGAACCGACGAGAATCAATGTTTTCCAATTCACGATATGCCTTCCTCTGTGCAAGATAACACCCCGTTGAACGGTAAGAGTTGCGGGTAATTACGCAGGGATCCCAGAAAGTTCCGCTCGCTTTTGGCTCGCCTCAAGGCCAGCTGAGCTCCGAGAATGCGCCCCTCCGAATGCCACTGCGTCTCGTATTTTTCGTGACGGCGTTTCTCTGCGGAATCAGCACGTCGACGCTCCATGCTGATGCGCTGCCGCGGAGCGTAAGCACCTCGCGCCAGTTCATCGTTTACGGGGCGGATCCACCGTTAAGGGGGGCGGTCTGCGAACTTGCTGAGCGGACGAAAGGCAAGCTTCTCTCCACCGTTAAAACCCGGGATGAATGGAAGATACCGATCGTCGTGAATGCGCAATATCCGCAAGCCAATGCGCCCGACCTTCCCGCCGCGTCGCTCACGTTCAGCCAAACCGGATTCGGACTGAAAATCCAGCTCGACCTCCTCATCCCGCCCGATGTGAACGCCGCAGCTGTTCAGCGCGAACTGCTCCGCGCGACTCTGCTGGAAATCATGTATCGCGAGCGAACCAATCTATCGCCGGGCTCAGCCTACATGCAGCCCCCGCCATGGCTCCTGGAAGGCATCGTCGCGG
>DASYVG010000055.1:0-6207 GCA_035937255.1 Chthoniobacterales bacterium
ACGGAAAGATCCGGAAAACATAAATCTGGATACCAGAAATCCACGAGAGACGGCTCAGATTGCAGACAGCATTCGCGCTTTCCATTTTTCTTGATTCAGAATCCTGGTTTCCTGCCTTTCAGATTAAGTCTGCATTGCGGATTCGGCAGCTTAGGTAGGGGCACGATTCTAGCTTTTCTGGGCAGTGTTGTGCTGGAACACACGCTATCCGAGGAAGAGCATAGTCAAATCGTCCAAACGATTGAGATGTTTGAGGTCATAACTCAAACGCAGCCGGACGATTACCAATCTCTCGACATCCTGAAGGAGGCCTACGTAAAGGTGGGTCGCCACCCCGATGCGCTCAAGACTTCGCGCCGGCTGGCGGAAGCCTATTTCAACGCCGGCTCCTACACGCTGGCGATGCAGGAATGCGAACTCATTCTGTTGAAGGAACCGAATGCGCCGGAAATCCTCGCCATGCTCGGCGATATCGAGACGCGTCTGCAGGCTACGGGTCATGCGATCATCGATTCCGGCTCCAAGACCGGGCTGATCGCGAAAACGGCCACGGCCAGCAACTCCCACGGCGGATTGATCGATGTGAACGCGGGCCGCCCCCGGAACAGTCATCTGGCGGAGCGCGGCGATGATCACCTCGCGAAATTTCTCATCGTGCAGCAGCTTTTTCCGGAGGAAGAAGTCAAGGCGGCGCTCGACCTGACGGAGAGTTTGAACAAGGAGCTGAGCGGACAGATGCTGGCGACTTCGTTGTTGCAACAGGTTTGCCAGGAGGACCCGACCAAGATCGATCATGTGCTCTCGGATTTGATCGACCGGACAAAGTTCGCCTTTGTGCCGCTGGAATATTACGACGTCGATCGGCAGATCGCACGGATGCTGCCGGATTCGCTGACGGTGAGCCGGCTTTTCGTGCCGTTCGATCTCATCAGCCGCACGATTATGGTGGCCTGCTGCAATCCGTTCGATGCGGCGGGGCGCGAAGCGGTGCAACAATCGCTCGATTACACGGTGACGTGGTATATGGCCCGGCCGGACGCGCTCGTGAAAGTGTTGCAGGATATTTACCGGCTGGAGAGCCGCCCATGAAGGCCGCGGCGATGAGAAGCAAGTCATTCGGAGAACGGATCGCCGACGTCCTGATCGAGGACGGTTTGCTCCTGCCCAACCAGCTGGAGGAAGCGGTCGAGCTGCAAAAGAAGGAGGGCGGCCGGCTGCTGAAGATCCTGACCGACCGTCAGTTTGTGACGGATCAGGACATGGCCTTCAGCATGGGCCGTTGTCTGAATACGCCGCCGATTAATCTGCCGAAGCTGCGCGTGCCGGAAGAAATCATGGCGCTGGTGCCGCGGGAAATGGCGAAGGCGAACAAGCTGATTCCGATCGCCCGTCTGAACGGAAAGCTTTTCGTGGCGATGGCGGACCCGACCAACGTGCTCGCGCTGGACGACGTGAAGCGCCGGGTCGGTCTCGAGATTGTGCCGATGATCGCGACGGAAAAGTCCGTGGCGGACGCGATCGCGGGCGTGCACCACAGCGGCGCCAATATGAGCCAGGTGCTCAAGAAGGCGGCCGAGGATATCGCGCATTCGGGCGAGGTCGAAGTGGAGAAGGCGAAGAGCGATGAGATCGATCTCGACCGCCTCGCGATCGACAGCGAGGACGCGCCGGTGATCAAGATCGTGAACCTGATCCTGGTGCAGGCGATCAAGGAGAAAGCTTCCGACATTCACATCGAGCCCTTCCAGCGGACGGTGAAATTGCGTTACCGCATTGACGGCGAGTTAGTGGCGGCGGAATCGCCGCCGAAAGCGCTCCAGCTCGCGATCACTTCGCGCATCAAAATTCTGGCGGGATTGAATATCGCGGAACGGCGCATACCGCAGGACGGACGTTTCCGGATCAAGGTCATGGCGAAGGATGTCGATCTGCGTATTTCGGTTCTGCCGACGGCGCACGGCGAAAAGATCGTCATTCGTATTCTCGATAAAGCGTCCCTCACCGGCAGCATCGATCAGATGGGAATGGATGAGGGGACGCTGCAAAAGTTCAAGAAAGCGATCGACGCGCCGCACGGGATGATTCTCGTGACCGGTCCGACCGGTTCCGGCAAGACGACCACGCTTTACTCCGTGCTGCAGGAGTTAAACAACCCGCAGTACAACATCGTGACGGTCGAAGACCCGATCGAATACGAGCTGTCCGGGATCAACCAGGTCTCGGTGCGAGCCGACATCGGTCTCGATTTCTCGTCCGCGCTTCGTTCCATCCTGCGCCAGGATCCGGACATCGTGATGGTGGGAGAAATTCGCGATAACGAAACGGCCGACATCGCGGTGAAAGCGGCACTGACAGGCCATCAGGTCCTGAGCACGCTGCATACGAACGACGCGGCGGGCGCGATCACGCGGCTCGACGACATGGGGATTGAGCCGTTCCTCATCTCCAGCTCGGTCATTATGGCCTGCGCGCAGCGACTCGTGCGGCGCATCTGCACAAATTGCCGCGAAGAATTTGTGCCGGAGGTCGAAATTTTCGAGCGCATGGGGATCGCACCGGAAGAGGGCACGGTGTTTTACCACGGCAGCGGATGCGACCGCTGTAAAGGGCGCGGCTATCTCGGGCGCTTCGCCATCATTGAAGCGCTGCCGGTGAGTGAAGCGATCCGCCGCCTTATCATCAAGCGCGCCTCCGCGGCGGTGATCAAGCACCACGCGATCACCGAAGGGATGAGAACGTTGCGCATGGTCGGCATCGACAAGGCGCTGGAGGGAGTGACGACGCTGGAAGAAATCTGGCGCGTAACCGCAGAAGACCGCTAACCAAATGACGATCCCATTTTTGCAATTTTTTAAACGCGGCAAAATCGGCCCGAGCAAAGGGCAAGCCGCCGCCCCGCTGCCCGTGTTGTCCAAGCCGAGCAGCGAGCGCATGAGCAAAACGGTCATGCCGAACGTCACGCGCACGATCGGCCCGCAGGATCCATTTCGGTTGGCGGCCGGCGCAGGCGGGATGACGAATATGCCGGCGGGGGTGCCAGGGTCGACCGCGAATGCGCCGCGCGTCGTCGCGTTTGGCGGAAACAGGACGACCAATCCCGCCCTGCCGCGCGCCGTCGCGCTCGCGTTGGAGCCGAGAGTGGAGCGCGTTATTTCGCTCGAGCTGGGCGACATCCTTCCGCAACTCCCGTCCGATCTAATCAAAGCGATCGAGCCCGAGGAAACGAAGCGGCGCGTTTTGCTGAAGGCCTCGGAAATCGAGAAGGGGATGGCAAACGGGCGTCCGAGCGTTTTGGTGGCCAGTATCTACCAGCAGATTCCGGAGATTTTTTTGCGCGCGGTGCTGGCGAGCGACATGACGCAGGTGCAGTTGCCTTTCGCCAAAGTGCTCGAGCAATTCACGCAACTGCAGGTGCGATCCGATCAACGGCGCGACCACGCAGTGCCGCAGGTCAAGACGCCATTTTTGCAAGTGACAATCGAGGACAGCGACAAGTTCGGAGTTCCGTTCCCGACACAATCAATTGAAACGTCGCCGCTGCCCCCGGTGCGGGTGGAGCCAGCAACCGCGCACACGATTGCGGCGGCCGAGCCGGAACCAGCGGGTGGCGAAAAAGTTGTGGTGCCGGCCCGCAACGGCGAAGGCGATGAGACACTGCCCTTTCCGGCGCGGAACGGCACAGTTTCAATTCCGCCGCCGATGGTACCCAGGCGCATTCCTTTCAAGCTCGAACCGAATGGAACGGACGCGCCCGCCTCTGAGAAAGTTCCAGCCTCACGTGGGGCGTCCGTTCCGACTAGTCCGGCTGCTCCCGTCCGGATTGACTTCAAAGCCGGCCAGCCCTTTGGCGCGAAGGCCGACGCCACTGCCGAATCCGCGAAGGCCGAAACAGCTGATCCAGCCGAGGCATCTCCAACCGAGGGAGTGCAGATCTCGCTTCCGCTCCGGCCGATTTTGCAGACCTTGCCCCCGATGCAGCTGCGGGGCGACGCGAACAGCGTTCCGGCCGACGCGCGGGTGGAGTTGTCGTTCGCACTCGTCCAACCGCAGCTCGCGACGGGTCGCGTGACGATCGCGCCGGCGGTTTTCGCGGCCGCTCTGCCGGAAGCGCACCGTGAGATTTTCGATGCGGAGGCGGTAGCGGCCGATGTTTCACTGCCATTGCAGGATGTGCTGAAGAATTTGCCGGACGCGTCGCTCGAGATGCGGGGCGATCAGGTGGAACAGGAAGCGGGTGAACAATTTGCGACTCCGTTTTCGGCGAAAGCGGAAGAGGACGCAAAACGTTTCGGCGTGAAAACCGCGCCGTCTGCCAAACGAAAGTCGAAGGGCGCGCAGAGCGCCCCGGCTGAACCGGAGAGCTTGCCGGAATCGGTTTCTCCGGCCGTCCCGGAGCCGAGTCCGGCAGAGCAGCCGATCGCAGAGACGAGGCGTTCACCTCTGCAGGAAGCGCTGGAGACGGATGAGGAGCTGGACGCGAAAGGGGTGGTCGCTCGCGTGGACAAGCTGGCCGGGGTGAAGGCTTCCGCATTGTTGTTCGGAGACGGGCTCAGCCTGGCCGGGAATTTGCCCGCGGAATGGAAAGCAGAAGGACTCTGCGCGATGGCACCATCGCTGCTCCTGAGAATAGAGAATCACATGGTCGATACGACGCTAGGCAAGTTGCGGGCAATGACGCTGGCGTGCGCCAACTCGACCATCACATTTTTTATGCATGACAATCTTTGCCTCGCCGCGCTGCACTCCAACGGCGAACTCGCGCCGGGCGTGCGCGATCGCCTGAGCACCGTCGTGCAGGAGATATCCCGGAAATATTCCCAGCCCGCCTAGGAGCGCCAACATGTCGATCATCAATTACGCCAGCCGCGAAATTCAGTTTAAAATCGTTTACTACGGGCCCGCGCTCTGCGGCAAGACGACCAATCTCGGCTACATCCATCAGCGCATTAATCCGGAAAATCGTGGCGATCTGGTCTCGCTCGCGACCGCCGCGGACCGCACGCTTTTCTTCGATTTCCTGCCGCTAAACGCGGTCGTGATCAAAGGCTTCGTGACGAAGTTCCAGCTTTATACGGTGCCGGGGCAGGTCATCTACAACGCGACGCGGCAATTGGTTTTGCGCAGCGTCGATGGCGTCGTCTACGTGGCCGATTCGCAGTGGGAGAAGATGGAAGAAAACGTCGAGAGCTTCAAAAATCTGGAGGACAACCTGGCCAGGCAAAATATCTCGATCGACGAGATTCCCTACGTCCTGCAGTACAACAAGCGCGACCTGGAAAACATCGCGCCGGTCAATTACCTCGAATACGTGCTGAACAACCGGAAGAAGCGCGTGCAAAGTTTCGAAGTCATTTCCAGCACCGGGCAGGATGTGTTCGCCTCGCTGAACGCGGTCTCCCAAATCCTGCTGCACAAATTCAGCAAGCAAAGCGACGTGCCGAAGACAACGGCGTCGCCCGTGGCGATTCCAGTTGAGCCGCCCGTCCGCCAGAAGGCGGGAGCCGGAGTATGAACGCGATCCCCGTTCTAACGATCGAAGATGTCGCGATGCTCGACGGCGTGCTCGCGGAATTTTTGAAAAAAGCGGAAGCGGAACTTACGGTCGTAATTGACCGCGGCGGCAATGTCATCTCGCAATATGGCGATATGACGGTGATGGACGTGACGATCATCGCGGCGCTCGCGGCCGGCTCGTTTGCCGCGACGAAGGAGCTCGCGCGGCGCATCGGCGAGGTGGAGTTCAACGCCCTCTACCATCAGGGAAACGGCAATCACATTTTCATGAACTCGGTCGATGACGACACGATCATGATCACGGTTTTCGGACGTCGCACGACGGTGGGGCTGGTGCGATTTTATTCCGCCGCGACCGCGCAAAGCGTGGCGACGATCTTGAAATCGCTTTCGCGTGAGGGGCATGGCTTCTCCTTTGACGCCTCCGACATCGAAGCGGCTCCCATTTTCGTTGATCGTTAGGCGTATTCGCCAGGGCCGCGCGATTTGATGCGGGCTGGCAGGCGGCGGAGTTTGCACCATGCCCCGTCCCCGAATCCTCGTCCCGCTGCTGTCCGGCGCTGCGCTCCTGGTCTTCGTCGCCAAAGTTTTCGGTGACCTATGTTACCACCTGGCACAACGATCAAGCGCGCACCGGCGCGAACACGACGGAGGCGATTCTTAACCCGGCGAACGTCAATTCCACGCAGTTCG
>DASYVG010000056.1:0-3874 GCA_035937255.1 Chthoniobacterales bacterium
CGTCGATGATGCCGACGTGGAACTCCTCGTTAGGCCGCCGAAGCAGGAAGTTCGCGAAACCGAGCTCGATCGTGATGCCGCGCGCTTTTTCCTCCGGAAGCCGATCCGGATCAGTTCCTGTGAGCGTTTTTACGAGCGCGCTCTTGCCATGATCGACATGGCCGGCCGTGGCGAGGATGAAATGCTTCGCGACCATGCAGATGTTTCGCGCCCTACCGAAAGATCGCGCGGATTGCTTCTACGACCTGTTCATCCTGTGCCGGAAAAATTGTGCGCAGGTCGAGCTTAGCCAGGTCTCGCGCGATGTATCCGATGACCGGCGGCGCGCCTTTGCGAAGCCGTGCGATCAACTCGTTAGGCGTGAAGCGTTCCGAGAACAGATCAAGCGTCACCGAATCGATGGTGGAACGAGGCAGGGCGCCTCCGCCGATCTGCGCTTTGCCTTTCCCGATGCTGGCAATGAGAGGTAAACCGCGAAGACGTTCGACGAGCGCTCCGGCGCGTTGCTGCAACTCCTCGTTAGGCAACCGCAGCAGCGCGAGAATTGGAATCTCAGGAATTTCGTTTCTGAGGTGGAGATCGACTGTCGCCTCCAGTGCGGCGAGGATGAGCTTGTCGCAACGAAGGGCACGAAAGAATGGCTCGCGTTTGAGCGCGGAAATGAAGCGCGCTTTTCCAGCGATAATTCCCGCTTGAGGTCCGCCGAGTAACTTGTCGCCACTAAAGCAGACGAGATCGGCGCCGCGCTTGAGCGTTTCGGCTGGCGTTGGCTCGTGATCAACGAGCCCAAGCTGCTCTGTCGCCACCACCGCGCCGCTGCCGAGATCTTCGACGAACGGGATCCGTTTTGTTCGCGCGAGCGTGGCGATCTCTTCGGTTGTGGGCGATTCGACAAAACCGCTCATGAAAAAATTGCTGCGATGCACTTTGAGAATCATGGCGGTATTCGGCCCGCAAGCCTGCGTGTAGTCCTCGATGGCAGTCTTGTTCGTTGCGCCGACTTCGCGCAGGCGCGCGCCGCTCGCTTCGAGAATTTCGCCGATGCGAAATCCGCCGCCGATCTGCACGAGCTCACCGCGCGAAATGACGACGGTTGGTTTTTTCTTCGCGAAGTGCCGAACGATCAAAACGAGCGCGGCGGCACAATTGTTGACGACAGTTGCGGCCTGAGCGCCGCAAAGTAGCGCGAGATTATGTTCAAGATAAGGAGCACGACCGCCGCGTTCCCCTAACGAAAGATCGTATTCGAGCGTGTTGTAGTTCGCGGCAATCTCGGAAAGCGACGCAACGACCCTTGGGCCCAGCGGCGATCGGCCAAGATTTGTGTGAACAATGACACCGGTGCCGTTTATGACCGGTTGAAGCCGGCGGCACTGAAGATGATCCAACGACGCACGAATGCGGACCAGGATTGCATCAAACTCGAGGACCAATTTTTCCGTGCGCAACGCGGAGAGCTCACGACGAACTGTTGCCACAATTGTAGGGCGGGGGAGGGCGATGTGGTCTCCGAGAGCCTGGAGAATTTTTTCGACTGCCGGGATGGCGCGTAAATGCCTCATCACTCTTGGCGCGGCTAGATCGCTCTCGGCGAAATTGAAATCAGAGTACTCCCGGCACGTTTGATTTTTCCAATCACAGCGGCGCAGCCGGTCTGATGTTTCTTCAGCAGTTTGATCACCGCGGCGAAATGCCGCGATGAAACGCAAAGAAGCAACCCGCCGCTGGTCTGGGCATCGGTGAGCAGAATTTTTCGCGATTGAGGCGCGTCGCCCCAGGCAACGATGGCATTTGCGGTCTCGAGATTCTGATGCGTGCCGGCGGGAATGCAGTCGCGCGCAATGAGCTTGAAAATTTCGTAGGAAATTACCGGGATTTCGCTGTGGAAAATTTCCGCGCTCACTTTGCTGGCGCGACACATCGAAGCGAGATGCCCGAGCAGACCGAAGCCGGTGATGTCGGTCGCAGCTCGGACCAATCCGCGCTCGGCCAGTTCGGCGCCGATCGCATTGACCCGCGACATCAGGGCAATGGCTTTCCGCGCGAGCGCTGGACTCGTTAGGCCGCGCTTGATGCCGGTGGTGGCGATGCCGGTGCCGAGTGGTTTGGTGAGCACGAGAAGATCGCCTGGACGCGCCTTTGCGTTCGTCAGCATTTTTTTCGGCGAAACCAGGCCGGTGACCGCGAGGCCGTAAACCGGCTCGGGATTGCGAATGGTGTGTCCGCCGAGAATCGCGCAACCAACTTCCTGCGCCTTTTCCAAACCGCCCCGCAAAATCGTGGCGATGGTTTTTGATGAAACGAGATCGGTGGGGATGCCCATGATGTTCAAGGCAGTGATCGGGCGGCCGCCCATCGCAAAAATATCCGAGAGTGCATTTGCGGCCGCGATCTGGCCGTAGGCGAAGGCGTCGTCCACGATTGGCGTGAAAAAGTCGACGGTTTGCACGAGGGCGCGGTCGCGGTCGAGGCGGAAAACGCCGGCGTCATCGGCGGTCGCAGAACCGACGAGGACGTTGCGATTTTTTTCGAACGGAAGCTGACGCAAAACTTGCGTCAGGGCCTGTTGGCTCAACTTTGACGCTCACCCCGCGGCGGACGAAAGTGAAGTCAGCTTGCGAATTTGCTCGCGCGACATGCATCCACCTCCTTTCTTCTCGTTAGGCCGAAGGCAGAAAGGCGGAGAGGATAGGAATCGAACCTACCTCGACCGGTAAAGATCGACAGCGGTTTTGAAGACCGCGAGGGCCACCAGGCACCCTTCACTCTCCGGGAGAATAACGGATTAAATCTTCGCGCGGATTTGCTCCGCGAGTGCGTCGAAATCCGGCCAATCGCCGGTTTGGAGCTTGGAGTGAAGGATTTCACCGTTGAGGCGGATTTCAAAAGCGCCCGCACTGGAGGGAATCAATTTCACGGAATCGATTCCCGCAGTTTTTCGAATGCTGACCGCCAAACTGACGGCACGCGGTTCGTAGTTTCAGACCGTGCAATATTCGATCGAGACGTCTGCTTTCACTCGTACGCTCCTTTCGAACGGGAGAGTAAGGCCGCGCGCGAAGCGGTCAAGAAACGCTGCGGACGGTTGCTACTCGAGCGCGACGCGTTCGACGTGTGAATAGATATTAAAAGTCGGTGGGCGAAGAAAACCAATCAAGGTCTGCCCGCTTTCGCGCGCGAAATTGACCGCGAGCGTCGATGGGGCGGAGACAGAAGCGACGAGCGCGATGCCGGCGGCGAGCGCCTTCTGCACGATTTCGAGCGAGGCGCGACCGCTCACCACAAGCACGTGGCGCTTCAACGCCAACAGTTCCTCGAGGAATGCGCGACCGATCGCCTTGTCCACAGCATTGTGACGCCCGATGTCTTCGCGCACGAAAAGCAGCTCGCCATTCACGTCAAAGATCCCGGCGGCATGAATGCCCCCGGTTCTCGCGAAATTTCCCTGGGCGTCGCGGAGGCGGTGCGGCAATTCCAGAAGCGTCGCCACCTGGATCTGCGTTCGCGCGGCCGAATCAATCGGCGGAAATTGTTGCCGGATAAACTCGATGCTGGTTTTTCCACAGAGTCCGCAGCTCGTTGAAATCGTGCCGAAGCGATGGGCCGCGGCCGGCCGGAATTTCGCGCCGTCGGACAGCGTGATGTTTAGAATATTGCCGAGCGAATGAGGGAGCGTGCAGTGGACGAGATCGCGCAAATCGGCCCGAGCGCGGACGATTCCCTCGGAAAGGAGGAAGCCGGCAGCGAGTTCTTCGTCGTGCCCCGGCGTCCGCATCGTCACGGCGAGCGGTTCTTTCCCGATGCGCATTTCCAGCGGCTCTTCCACCGCTACCTCGTCAGTGACGCATTCCCATGAGCCATCGGTTTTCCGACG
>DASYVG010000057.1:0-3050 GCA_035937255.1 Chthoniobacterales bacterium
TCACTGCTTGCGCGGCCAGCGCGCGCAATGCGTCCTTTGTGACACTCAAGCGCACGCCTTCCATGGAAAACAACTTGGTATATTGCTTCACCATTGCGTTCTTCGTTTCGGTCAGGATCATTACCATCTCGTCTTCGGTCAGAGGATCGAGTGCTGTCACGACCGGTAAACGGCCGATGAACTCCGGAATCATGCCGAAGGCGAGCAAATCTTCCGGTTCGGTGTGGCGGACAGCCTCCTTGCGCAAAGCGTCTTCGACTTCGAGCGAAGGGCTGTTAAAGCCCATCGTTTTCTGTCCAATGCGCTTCTGAACGATTTTATCCAGGCCCACGAAAGCTCCACCGCAGATGAACAAGATCTTCTCGGTGTTAACCTGAATGTATTCCTGATGCGGATGCTTCCGTCCTCCCTGCGGCGGAACATTGCACGTGCTGCCTTCCAAAATCTTCAACAGCGCCTGCTGGACTCCCTCACCGGAGACGTCACGCGTGATGGAAACGTTGTCCGTCTTGCGGCCGATTTTGTCGATCTCATCGATGTAAACGATGCCGATCTCAGCTCGCTTCACGTCGTAATCAGCATTTTGCAAGAGACGCAGAATGATATTCTCAACGTCTTCGCCGACATAGCCCGCCTCGGTCAATGTCGTGGCGTCGGCAATGCAAAATGGGACGTCAAGGATCTTGGCCAGGGTTTTGGCCAGAAGCGTCTTCCCCGAACCGGTCGGGCCGATCAGCAGAATATTACTCTTCTCGATTTCCACATCCGCGAAGGGATCTGGCTGGAACGCCGCCGAAGGATCTGTCGGAGTCGCGGTTTGCAGGACGCGTTTAAAGTGATTGTGGACCGCGACCGCGAGAGTCTTTTTGGCGATGTCCTGCCCGATTACGTACTGGTCGAGCGAACGCCGGATATCGACCGGCTTCGGCACGCGGATGTTCGATGACTGGCGCCGGGCGTCCTCATTCAGCTCCTTGTCCAGGATGCTCTTGCAAACGTTGATGCAGCTGTCGCAAATGTACACGCCGGGACCGGCAATGAGCTTGCGCACTTCCGCGTGGCTCTTGCCACAGAAGGAGCACATTGTGAGGTTGGAGGCGCGCGCCATGGTCACTCCTTTGCGGAGCAGCTTCTATTCCTCGATTTTGCGAGGCAGAGCGGCTTCCGCCACTGCGGCGGCGCGATCGGAAAGGGCAGCCGCGCCATCGAGCAATTTCCCTTCCTTGCGAGATTTTATGACCTCGTCGACCAACCCGTAACTTTTCGCTTCGGGCGCATTCATGTAGTAGTCGCGATCAGAATCGTTCTTCACCTGCTCTTCCGGTTTGCCGGTATGCTGAGAGATGATGCGAATCAGTCGCTTCTTCAACTTGAACATGTATTCGACCGTTCGTTCGACGTCGCTCGCCTGCCCCTGCGCGCCGCCTGAAACCTGATGAATCATAATGTCGGAATTCGGGAGCGCGAAACGCTTGCCCTTCGTGCCCGCGCAGAGCAAGACCGCAGCCATGCTCGCGGCCATTCCGAGGCAGTAAGTCGTCACGTCGCAGGTCAGGAACTGCATTGTATCATAAATCGCGAGACCGGCCGTGACAGAGCCCCCAGGCGAGTTGATGTAGATGTTGATGTCCTTCTTCCCATCCTCCATCTGGAGGAAAAGAAGCTGCGCGATCACAAGATTAGCGATGTGATCGTCGATCGGCGTGCCAATGAAAACGATTCGGTCTTTCAGCAGGCGGGAGTAAATATCGTAGCTTCGTTCGCCACGCGCGGTCTGCTCGACCACCATCGGGATAAGCACGGACTGAGAAGTAGCTGAGGACAGATTGGTCATGATTTTTGGTCGGTAAGAACGCTGCTCGAGCCATCTTCTGCAGCAGGTTCGACGATAACATTTGCCCTCAGCATATCAAGGGTTTTACCCAGTAAAACCTCTTCCGCGAGTCCGTTAAGCGCGTCGTTATCGTCCAGTTGTTTGCGCATTTTCT
Source organism: Chthoniobacterales bacterium (assembly GCA_035937255.1). Classification (GTDB taxonomy): domain Bacteria; phylum Verrucomicrobiota; class Verrucomicrobiia; order Chthoniobacterales; family UBA10450; genus JACCXL01. The sequence goes on from DASYVG010000057.1 coordinate 1,989, forward strand.
CGACTGGCATGCCGTAGTGCGCGGCCTGTTCGCGGATGCGAGTTTCCAGTTCATCCCGCGTGATCTCGATCTTCTCGGCCTCCGCGATGCGGTGCAAAATGAAGTTCGTTTTCAAGCGGTGCGCCGCGAGCGAGCCGGCGCCATCGATCAGCTCTTTCTCTTTCGATTTCAAGAGCTCATCCGGCACGCCGCGCTCGCGATTCCGATGCACAAGCTCGTTCAGTGCGCGGCGGGTCTCATTTTTCAACAGGGCCGGCGGTAGATCGAAGGAGATGTGCTCATGCAGATGTTTCATGATTTGCGCTTCTCGGGCGCGCTCAATCTCATGCTCCTTCTCATGTTCGAGGTTGTGCTTAACGGTGTCCCGCAGGTCGGCCAGCGTCTTCCCCGGCATCAGTTTGGCCGCAAACGCGTCGTCCACGGCGGGCAGCATTTTTTCTTTGATTTCGTTTAACGTGACAGCGTAATCGGCCTTTTTGCCCGCCAGCTCGGGCACGGGGAAGTCAGCCGGAAAGTTAACCTGAACCGAGCGCGTTGCGCCGGCCGTCATGCCAATGACTTGCTCGGCAAATCCCGGGAGGAAATTATCCGGAGCCATCCGCAGCCAGAACTTTTTTCCTCCATGAAGATTCTTGCTCGCTTCCGGCACGATCTCGCTGATCGGACACCCATCGATCGCACCTGTGAAATCGAGAACCGCGAAATCGTCCATCGCAATCGGACGGCCGGTCACGTCCGCAAAGTCTGCTGCCTGATCTCGCAACCGTTCCACGGCGGCGTCAATTTCCGCTTCCGTCACATCTGCTGAGGGCAGCTGAACGCGGATGCCTTTGTAATTCGGAAGCTCGAATTCCGGAGCAGTCACAACGGTCGCGCGAAAACGCATCGATCGATCGTCGCCAAACTCGACTTCCTCCAGATTCGTCAGCGAGACGACCCGGAGCTGCTTCTCCGCGATGGCTTCGTGATAGCTCTTCGAGACGAGCTTTTTCGTCAATTCGTCCTGTATCTCTTTTCGAAATTTCCGCTCGATGACCTGCCGGGGAGCCTTCCCCACTCGAT
>DASYVG010000058.1:0-10477 GCA_035937255.1 Chthoniobacterales bacterium
AATCTCGGCTGGGCGGTTCATGCCCAAGCTGTGGCCGATATCAATCCACTCGGAGTAGCCGCGTATCGCTCGCGCGGGCTGCGCGCATTCCACCTCCCGCTTGGTTTTCATCCGCTGCTTGGCGGCGGCAGCCATCTCTCGCAGAATGATCGCGAGTACGACATCACGTTTCTCGGTTCGATGACGCCGCGTCGCGAGCGGTTTTTTGCCGAACACGCGCCGTTCTTTTCGGAACGCCGCTGTCACCTGCGTCTTGTCCCGCTGGGGTTCGCAAAGACGAAAGAAACGCGCAGCTATTTATCGATCACAGCGCGGAACCAAGTCTTAACGCAGTCGAAAATCCTGCTGAACGTCCATTACTCAGACCAGAAGTATTTCGAGTGGCACCGGATGCTGGTCGGGATCGCGAATGGATGCTGCATCATCACCGAAAAGTGCCTCGGTTATGGTCCCTTGATTCCGGGCCGACACTTCGTGATGGTGGATTCCGAAGATCTGATTCCATGCTGCGAATACTTCCTTGCGCACCCTGAAGAATGCGCGGCAATCGCGAACTCGGCGGCGACGTTCATCCAAACCGAACTTCGGCAGGCGCAGCTTTGCCGCTCTTTTCTGGAGGAATTTGAAGCCGATCTGGCAACGAGCACTCGTGACGGAGAACGTGACGTTGAGGCAATCGCCCACGACTCGGCTGATCCCAATCCGGAACCATTGCCTCGGGAGCTGACGCGGCAGTTGTCTGCTGGGTCGTTTCGGCATTTCGGCACCGCCCTGCGAGAAGATTTGCGGAATCTGTGGAGTGAGGTTTCGCCGCGCCGAACGCGCGAGCGCCCACTCGTTACGCAAGATGGCTCGCCCGTAGAGCTGCGTGAAGCTGTTCTCGAAAAACGCCGGGGTTACCGTGAGCGCTGGCAAACCCAGGAGCAAGCCGCGGCCGAGGGACTGCCCATCTTTCAGCTGCACGAGAATCGCGCCGCCGCGGCGGCGCGTGTTCCGCACCTGTCGATCATGGTTACATTATACAATTACGCACGCTACATCGGCGATTGCGTTGCCAGCATCGAACGAGCAGCTGAACGACTAGACGACGCGGTCGAGATCGTGATTGTGAACGACGCCTCGACAGATCAATCGCTGCGGGAAGCGCTCCGCTCCGCGACGGCCAGCCGTCTGCCTGTTCGAATCGCCGATAAAAAATGGAATACCGGCCTCGCGGACGCCCGTAATAAAGGCGTGCAGCTCGCGCGCGGCGATTACGTATTTATCATGGACGCCGATAATCTGATCTTTCCAAATGCGCTCAAGCAATTGCTCGACGTTTTCAAGACGGGAAGTTTCGCTGCTGCTTACAGCTTACTCTGCCGATTCCGCGGAACGCCCGGGAATCGAGTCGGACTCCTCAGTCATTTCGACTGGGACCCTCAAATTCTCGTGCAACATCCATACATTGACGCGATGGCGATGTTTCGTCGCGACGCGCTCCTCGAACTCTCCGGCTATGACAACCAGCTCAGTCAAATCGGATGGTTCGGCTGGGAAGATTATGATCTCTGGTTGCGATTCGCGCTGAAGGATTATTCCGTCGGCTTCGTGCCAAACGTGCTCTGTCTTTACCGTCATCACGATACGTCAATGATCAATACGACGAATTTGTTCTCGACCGAACTGGTGGGGCATTTCATGGCAAATTACGGCGAACTGCTGGATCGGTTTGATCCCTCCGCTACGATTTTCGGAGTGCCCAGGGAAAGCGTCCGCGACCTCGAAAAACGCAACTCTCGCCTTGTGTAAACGACGTGATCCCGGGCTGCCGCCGTGACTTTGTCGCCGCGTTGGCGGGAAGGAAGCTGTGAGAAGATCGTCCACTCGCTTCTTTATCGCCAGCGGTTGTCCGATCGCGACCACCACGCTTTGCCTAGAATTTGATGCGAACACTTACTGGACCTCAGCCGCCGCTTCCCGCATCGGAAGACCGCCAGAAGGTTTTGCTCGTTATCTACGAAGAGTTTCGGCGGAGACTACGCAAGCGCGATCAACTGAACGCCGTTGGAGATGCTGTTGTGATAGCCTCTGCGGCTTCGCGCGCCGCAGCTTCAAGTGGCAGATGAAAACGGATGACGCCGCCGCTATAAAATTCGGCTGAAATGCTTCTAAACTCGGCAGAGCCTTCATCTTCCATGTTCCAAACAGAATAGGGAAGGTGCACTGCAACCCCGGATGCCGACAAGCTCAGGACCTCTTTTTTTCGATCGCTCGTAACTGTGTCCGACCCTACCGAAACCCAGCGACCGCAGCCCGATCTTCCCTCGCGAGGATTCCAGCCCATTGTTTACGGGGTCGGGGCCTGGACCGGCCATCTGCATTTCGCCTACGATTTGGTGGCAACGTTGAAGCCGCAGCTTCTCGTCGAACTCGGCACCGACCGCGGCGAAAGTTATTTCTGCTTCTGTCAGTCGGCGCTGGAAAATCGAACGGGCACACGCTGCTTCGCAATTGACCATTGGCGGGGCGATCAACACGCGGGCGCCTATGACGAGACGACGTTCCGCGAAGTCTCGCGCCACAACCGCGAGCGTTACGAAGCTTTCTCGACGCTGCTGCGGACGGATTTTGAAACCGCGCTCAACCGCTTCGCGGACTCAAGCATCGGTCTGTTACATCTGGACGGCTTGCATACGGAAACGGCGATTCGACGCGATCTCGACGGATGGCTGCCGAAGCTGCGCCCGGGCGGCTTATTGCTCCTACACGACATCGACGTCCGCGACCGCGGCTTCGGCGCTGCCGCGGTTTGGGATGAGCTGACCGCGCGGGGCCGTTCTTTCTCCTTGCATGAAGGTCCTGGGCTAGGTGTCTGGCAAAAGCTGCCTGACACCACCCTTTCCGGGCCGCTGGAAGATCTGTTCCATGGGGGCGAGGCCGGTTTGAGTTTGGCACGCTATTACCAGGATTGCGCGCGGGGTATGCAAACAAAAATTGAGCAGCATTGGCGCGATGGCTCAATCGGCGCCACGGCCTTTGCGCAGCAAACGATCGTGCAGGTGTTTCATTCGCGAAACGGCATTCATTCGGAAGAACAATCCGTTCTGGCCCGAATCGGCCACGAGACGTGGAAGGATGTCTCCCTTGACCTGCCCGCTGGCGCCGGAGTCGCACCGCTCCGCGTCGACTTTGTCACCGCGCTGCCTTTCATCGACATCGCACGGATCGAATTGCGACGCGACGATCAGCTTCAGTTCGCCGCAGAGGAGGCCGTCGCTTTCTCCGAGATTGTGGTTCGTGGTGACGCCCGGCGAATACCGCATAACCAGCATTTGCGATTGGAGATTACCGGACAGGATCCGCAATTGTATCTGCCCGCGGTGTCCACCGACGAGCACGCCACCGGTCGCTACCACTTGCAATTGCGACTCCGAGTTTCACGGCGAAGCGTGGCCGAGTAAGTAGGTCGAAATATTCCGGTACAAAAAGAACGCGGCGCGCTGGATCGTTGCGCCGCGCTCCTTCGAACACTTATGGCTTATTTCGCTTTGCCGTTCGCGGTTTTAAGCATCGCCAGATGATGCTGGATGACGGGAAGCGTCTTCCCGGCGAACGCTTTCAGCTCAGCGTCCTTGCCGTTTTTGGCTTCCTGTTCGAACAGCTTCACGTCCTCTTGGTGGTCGCTCACCATTTGCGCGAGGTACTGCTTGTCACCGCCGAAGCTCGGCATGGACGTCGGTTTACCGATGTCTAAGCCCTTCTTTTTCGCAATGCTCATCAGCTCTTTGTTCGCTTTCGTATGGTCGGCGACCATCGTTCTCCCGATGTTTTTGACGGCTTCGCTCTTTCCCTGCTTCTCGGCTGCTTGTCCCATTTCTACTTCCATCATTCCACCGAAGGCAGCTTTGCTGACAAACTCCTTGTCCTTCGCGTCGAGCTTCGTCGAGGCGGAGGCGACAGGCTTCTTCGCGAGATGCGGATTATCCGCCGTGGAATCAGGGACGCCGCTCGGATTCGTCTTTTGCGTCGTATTGTTGTTCATTTGTTTATCCGGGTCTGAGGCGGGAGCGCGGTTCGCCAGGCAAAACGCAGTGCCGGCGATCGCAAGGACCGCCAAGCGGGAGATGAACGAAGTTTTTGTTTTCATACAATTTTGTCAGGGTTGTGTCAGCGCCGGGAATTCTATCCGGCACTTAGAGTTCGAAAACTCTGAATCGCTTGGACGTGACAATCATCCGTTCATTCATTGGTCGCCGGGGACTGGAAGCGGCAGAAGTTCCGCTACCGCGCCGCAGCCTATCTGCTATTTTCTGCCACCTTTTCCGCCTCCTCCAGGCGTTCGAGCGTTATGTATGATTACCTGATTGTCGGCGCTGGATTCGCCGGCAGCATTCTGGCCGAACGACTTGGGCGAGCGGCCGGCCAGAAAGTGCTGCTCGTCGATGTTCGGCCGCACATCGCAGGAAACGCGTTCGATCATTACGACGCGGCCGGCATCCTCGTGCACAAATATGGGCCGCATATCTTCCATACTAACTCGAAAGAGGTTTTCGAATACTTGTCGCAATTTACGGAGTGGCGACCGTACGAACACCGCGTGCGTGCCCTGGTTGATGGGCAGCTGCTGCCGATCCCGATCAATCTCGACACCGTCAATCGCCTGTATGGTTTGACCCTCGACTCGGCCGGCCTGGAAAAATATTTCGCCGAAGTTCGCGAGCGCGTGGAAGAGATTCGCACTTCCGAGGACATCGTGGTGAGCACGGTGGGTCGTGATTTGTACGAGAAATTCTTCCGGGGCTATACGCGCAAGCAATGGGGCCTCGATCCTTCGGAGCTAGGCGCGCAGGTAACGGCGCGAATTCCCACCCGAACAAACCACGACGATCGATATTTCGGAGACACCTACCAGCAGATGCCTCTGCGCGGCTACACTCGCATGTTTGAAAACATGCTCGATCACGACAATATCGATGTGCAGCTCAGCACCGATTATCGCGACCTCGAAGGCAACGTCGCCTATCGGGAAATGATTTATACGGGTCCGATCGATGAGTTCTTCGACTTCCGCTACGGCAAGCTGCCCTATCGCTCACTCGAGTTCCGGTTCGAAACGCACGCGCGCCCCGTCTTTCAGTCCGCGCCGGTGATCAATTACCCGAATGATTTTGATTACACGCGCGTCACCGAGTTCAAATATCTAACCGGCTAGGAACACGCAAAAACCAGCATCGTCTACGAGTTTCCGCGCGCGGAAGGCGACCCGTATTACCCGGTACCTTGCCCCGAGAATGCCGAGTTAAACAGCAAGTATCAGGCGCTCGTAGCGCAAACGCCCGGGCTGCATTTCGTGGGCCGGCTCGCCTCCTACAAGTATTACAACATGGATCAGGTCGCGGCGCAGGCCCTGACCCTCTACGCCAAGATTTCCCGTTACAAACGGTGGGAAACGGCCGCCGAAGCGCCAGCCTCACGCGCTAAAACTGCGACGCTCTAAGCATTCGGCTTCACGCGACCATAAGAGCTCTCAACGCGCGCAGCCACATCGCGATAGCCGTAGTCCGCTTCATAAATCTGCTTCATGCAGGCGATCGATTTCGCCTCGTCGCCCATCTGCTCGTAAACGAGACCGAGGCTATAGACGATCTCCTTTTTCATCGCGTCCATGGAAATGATTTCGCGGGCCGCTTCTTCGAGTTGCTTCGCCGCCAGGTCATACATCCCGAGTTCTCGATAACATCGGCCAAGAAGATTCATGGCCCGGAGGCGCGCATTCGGATTCTGGCGCGCGCGCTGCAACTCCGGCAAAGCTTCCCGCAACCGGCCCGCGTTTAGGAGCTGCTCGCCCAGTTCGAAGCGCACCTGAAGATCAGTCGGATTGCGGTCGACTCGTTTGCGCGCGTCGGCGATCAACATTTCGGCCCGCTGTTTTTTCGCCGCCTGCAACGCGGCCGCGCGACCGGCCGATTCGGAATGTTCGAGCCCATACTGCGCAATGAAATCCTCGTGTTCCGCGATCTCGCGCGCCGCCTGTTTCAATTTTAAATCAGAAACTTTCCGAACCAGCCCGGCATCGCTATTCTGGGTCAATTCGGCAGCGTAGCGGTACCATGCCACCGCGTTCTCAAAGTCATCTTTCCGCTCGTACAAATTTGCGAGCTGCCGCGCGTAATCCACGCTTTTCGGCTCCGCCTGGTGACGCGCATACGTCTCCGCGATCTGTTGCTCGAGCGATTCGCCCGTCAGCTGCATCCGGCCCTGCTGTTCCAGCGCGACGGCCGCCTCCTTGTCTTTGATTAAATCGCGATAACTCTCCGCTTGAGTCCAGCCGCCCGTCTTCATGGACGCGCGCGCGGAGGCGTCTTTCCCGCGCCGCACGGCTTCAGAATCAACGGGATCAATTTCAGAGATGCGGTTGTAAATGCCGACCTCCTTCTCGCTTTCCCCCAGATCGTGATAGAGCCGGCCCAATCCGTGCAGGATCTTCGTGTCGCGGCTGTTCTCCTCCAATAATGTCTGGAGAGCGAAGACGCCGATTTCTGGCCAGCCCGCCGTGACGGCTGCTTCTTTGAGAAGGAGATTGGCCTGGCGATTGTATGGCTGCTCTTCCAAAACGTCCTCGATCATCTCGACCGCTCGTTTCGGATCCTTCTTCAGTTCGCGCTGCGCTTTCATGAGCGCGAGCGGCGCAGTCGGAAGCTTGAAGAAGCTTTTTTTTGACGCCTTCCACCTAGTCACCGCGGCTCTCCGCATCAGCTGTCGTCCGGTCAGAAATTCCGGTTCGTGTTTGAGCACGCCCTGTAAGAGGGAAATCGCGTAGCCGAAATTCCGTAGCTCCACTGCGGCCACCGCTTTCAGCCAGTGTGCGCGCTGTGCTTCGCCCAATTCCTTTTCAGTCTTCACCGGCATGCGCGACGCTTCCCTTATAACAGGTCGAGTTGGGGCTTGGCCCCTTGTTCTGGCCTCCGCTTCGGACCTCGGCGCGCGCCGGTTCCTTCGTTCGCTCCATTCGGCTTTTCCAGGTGCGACAGAATATCTTTCGCGCGATCAAGGATTGATTGGGGCAGACCGGCCAGTCGCGCGACCTGAATGCCGTAACTCCGGTCCGCGCCGCCCGGGATGATTTTGCGCAAGAAGATGATCTGTTCGTTCCATTCCCGCACGGCGACGTTGAAATTGGCCACGCTGGCGCGCTGCTCGGCCAGCTTTGTTAATTCATGATAATGCGTGGCAAAGAGCGTCCGCGCCTTGATTGTGTCATGCAGAAACTCGGCCACGCTCCACGCGATCGAAAGGCCATCGAAGGTCGAAGTTCCGCGACCGATCTCATCCAGGATCACCAGACTGCGCTCCGTCGCATTGTTCACGATGTTGGCGGTTTCGTTCATCTCGACCATAAAGGTGGACTGGCCGCGCGAAAGATCGTCGTTCGCGCCGACCCGCGTGAAGATTCTGTCCACAATCCCGATTTCTGCGCTGGCAGCCGGAACGAAGCTTCCAATTTGCGCGAGCAGCGTGATCAAAGCGACCTGCCGAATGTAGGTCGACTTCCCCGCCATGTTTGGCCCGGTGATAATCGCGAAGCGCGTCTTCTCATCGAGCGCGGTGTCGTTCGGCACAAACTTTTCTTCGACCAAATTCTGGTCCAGAACCGGATGACGCCCGTCCTTGATGCAGAGGCGCTCGGATTCGTTCAGGACTGGCCGCTGATAATTAAAAAGCCGCGCCGTCTCAGCGAGCGCACAGATCACATCCAGAGTCGCGATCGCACCGGCCGTCTGCTGGATCGCGGGCAATTCCCGCAGCGTCTCCTCCCGCAGCTGTTGAAAAAGCTGATACTCCAAATGACGCGCGCGTTCCTCCGCACCGACGATTTTGCCTTCCACCTCTTTCAGCTCCGGTGTGACGAACCGCTCGCCGCCGACCGTGGTCTGCTTACGGGTATAATTTGCCGGGACGTTCGCCAGATTTGATTTCGTGATCTCGATGAAATAACCGAACACTGAATTGAACCGAATCTTCAGCGACTTAATTCCACTGGCTGCGATTTCACGCTCCTGCAGCTCGGAAATCCAACGTTTGCCATCAAGCGAAGCCTGGCGCAGCTCGTCCAGTTCCGCGCTGAAACCGTCTCGAAAGATGCCGCCCTCTTTCAACGCGAGCGGCGCATCATCAGCGATCGATCCAACCAGCTTGGCGGCCAGTTCCGGCATTTCCCGCACTTCTTCCTGCAAAGTGTGGGCCAGCGTCGGCGCGCTTCCGTTTTCCGCTACGCGACCAAAGGCGATCCGATCGAGCAGCTTCTGCAGCTCGCGTTTCAGATCCGGGATGATCTGCAGCGAAGTCTTGAGCGTGACTAAATCGCGCGCGTTTCCGGAAGCCTGGCCCAGGCGGCCGGCCGCGCGCTCGAGATCGCGCATCGACTTCAACTCCACACGGATGCCGGCGAGTAGATCAGATTCATGGAGCAAATCGGCGATAACCTGCTGCCGACGCTCCAGCTCGCGCAAATCTCGCAACGGCTGCAGGATCCAACTTCGCAATCTCCGCGCTCCCATCGGCGTGAGCGTTCGATCCAGGGCCGCGAGCAGACTGGTGTCACGCGTGCCACGTGATGCGACCAATTCGAGATTGGCCTGCGTGGCAGCATCGAGCACAACAAAATTCGCAGAGGCGTCGCAGCGCAGTGCAGTGAGGTGCGCAACGTTACGCCGGAGCTGATGCTTGAGATAATGCAACATAGCGCCCGCGGCGCACACGGCGGCGGGAAGATGCCCGCATCCGAAGCCATCCAGTGACTTCACGCGGAAGTGTTCGCAGAGGGTGAAGGCGGCCTGCTCGAACAGGAATGCGTAGGCGTCATAGGCGAGCGCGCCTGCGAGTTGACCGAACTGGTCGCGTTGTTCTTCGCTGATCAGCAATTCTGCGGGCGCGACCCGGGTCAGCTCATCCAGCAATGCGCTGCTCGTTTCCACCTGGCTGATCCGGAACTCGCCGGTAGTAAGATCGGAGTAGGCCAACCCGATCGCGCCGTTCCCGGCATAAACTGCGCCGAGATAATTTGCGCGGTTCGCGGAGAGCAAATCGAGCTCGCTCACCGTGCCCGCGCTGATGATTTGCGTGATGTCCCGCGAAACGATCTTGCCCGGCTGCGGCTCACTGGTCTGATCGCAAATCGCGACTCGTTTTCCCGCTTTGATCAGCTTCGCGATGTAGCCGGGGGCGGCGTGATATGGAACGCCGCACATCGGCACGTCATTTCGTTTCGTGAGAGCGACGTTCAGGAGACCGGCCGCCTTTTTTGCATCTTCGAAAAAGAGTTCGTAGAAATCGCCGAGGCGAAAGAGCAGGAGCACGTCTTCCGGCACACTTCGACGCAGCCGCTGGTACTGCTGCATCATCGGAGTGAGCGCTTCGGCCATTCGATCAGCTTTGGATCGCGGGCGCGAAATTGCGAGTTTCGAATTAATCGAAACCGCGGCGCGATCTCTGGCTCACGCAAGCCCAATACACCCAGGCCACCAGCGCCAGTTGCAGGGGCAGACGCGCCCAGAGGAGAGCGTGCGGGACCGCATGGCCGCCGATGCGCATGCCGGTGGAGAGCGCTTGCAGGTTGGCCGGGAAAACCGCGACGAGCAAGGCCATGAGGCCGACGCCCGCGGCTCTGCGCGTTCTCTGGAAACAAAGAGCAGCGCCGCCGAGAATCTCAGCCGTTCCGCTGATCGCAACGAGCAGACCCGGCCGGGGTAAAGAGCGCGGCACGATCGCGAGGAAGGGGCCGGGGTCGCGGAGGTGGAGAATCCCGGCGCCGACAAACATAAGCGCAAGCAGGATACGGGAAGCGCGCCTGATCGACTCGGCCGCATCGCCGCTCCGCTCAGCCATGTTGATTCGGGTTCTCATTCCGGCGCTTGTCGGATTAACTTCGCCTCCATCGTGCGTATAAAAATCCGCTTATATCCATCATTCCTTTCCGTCCTTCTCGGAGTCCTCGTCGAATCGATCGCAGCGGGCGAAACTTTCCAAAAGCAGCCGTTGACGCCGGCGGACAACCTGGTGACGGATGGAATCCCCTCCATCCCGGCGGAGGTGGCGGAGCAGGTCGGACGCTATACCGAAGCGCGCGCCGCCGCATTTCTCGATTGGCATCCGACGAAGCGCGAGATGCTGATCCTGACGCGCTTTGCAGACACGAACCAAGTGCATCGGGTCGTGCAACCAGGCGGTGCGCGCACACAGCTTACGTTTTTTCCAGATCGGGTGGATGGCGCGAGCTTTGAGCCGACGCGCGGGGATTATTTCATTTTTTCCAAAAGCGCAGGCGGAAATGAATTCAATCAAAACTATCGCTACGACATCGCGACGGGCGACATCACGCTGTTAACAGACGGCAAATCGAAAAATTCCGAGCCGGTTTGGAGCAATAAAGGAGATCGTGTCGCCTACACCTCGACGCGGCGCAACGGCGCGGACACCGACGTTTACATCGAATCAC
>DASYVG010000059.1:0-3499 GCA_035937255.1 Chthoniobacterales bacterium
CCAGCAACTGCTAGTTCCGCCCAGACTCAGGTCGGAGTCCGTCCAGCATCTTTGCGAACCGCGCCTCGCGGCGGACGGCGTTCCATGCGGGATCAAACTTCAGTTGCCCGTAGTCGGGGCCGCCGGGCGTTTTGGCAAGAAACACCAACCGTTCCATTGCCGAATCAACATCGTCTACCCACGCGTAAATCATTGCCAAGTTTGCGATGACAGCGGCGCCGTCCACAGCGTCGTCGCTGATCGGCCGCAACTCGACAGCACGGCGTCCCTCGGCCAATGCCTGCTCTTTGCGAGAAAGTCCGGCATCGATGAGCCCAAGCGTGGCGAGTAAGACGCCATCGTCGGGTTGGTTGTGCAGCTTTGCTTCTATTTTCAGGCGCGCGGCAGAAAACGCCTCGCGCGTTTTCTGCTCGTCGCCTTGTGCTCGTGCAATCAACGCCTCGAACCAACTGCGCGGCAGAAGCGAGCCTGTGCCACCGACGAGCTCTTCAAGTTTCGATGCAGCGAGGATCTTCGCCGCTGCTGCCGGATCGCGCTCATACAAAGCGAGATTAATCTGCGTCGACGTTACCGCGCCGTCAGGATCATAGCCGGCGGGCAAAGAGTCCAATCCGGCGCGCGCCGTTTTTATGTTTCCTTTTTCCAATTCGATCTCAGCGCGCATCATTTGGAAGTACGCGGTCGAGCTGGGATTCGCCGCGATCGCGCGATCGAATACAATTTCTTCCTCGTCATATCTGCGCAGTACATCGTAGAGAACAGCAAGAGCATTCAGGATTTTCGAATTTCGTGGATCCAACTCGGCGGCTTTTTCTTGATTCTTAACCGCCTCCTCCCATTTGCCCTGCCGCCGATCAATCCAGCTGGTGACCGAATAGACCTCCGCGTTGTTGGGCAACACACGGCGCGCGATCGCGAGTTCCTCACGAGCATGCACATAGTCGCGATTGCCCTGGTAATAGACCAATGCTTGAGCCAGATGCGCTTCGCCCAAGTCCGGGGCGAGGACGAGCGCTTTTTGCGCGGTCGCCCTGGCTTGTGCCAGCCGAGCTGGCGTGTGGTCGAGACCAAACCAATAGAGAGCCAGGTGAGCCCGCGTCGCCCAGCAATAGGCGAGCGCAAAATTCCCGTCGCGCGAAATTGCTTCATCGAGTAATCGAACTGCTTTAAACAGAGTCTCCTTCCAATCAGGCGTATCGTGAAAGGTGTTGATCAACTGCTTGGCCTGAAGATAGATATCGAATGCCTCCAGATCCTGCGTCGGTCGCACATCAATCGCTGCTTTTTCGCTCGCAGAGAGATTTGCCTTTAGTTGCGCAACGATGTTCTCGGCCACCTCGCTTTGAATTGCGAAAACGTCCGCCAAATCGCGATCGTAATGCTCGGCCCAAAGGTGCTTATCATTCCGCGCGTCGATCAACTGCGCCGTGATTCGAATTTTATCGTTGGCGCGGCGAACGCTGCCTTCCAACAGATGCGCCACGCCCAATGCCTGACCGATTTCGCGCGTATTCCTCGCCTTGTCACGGTATTGCATCACGGAATTGCGACTGATAACCTTTAGATCAGAAACTTGGGAGAGCGCCGTTAAGATATCGTCCTGAATGCCGTCGGCGAAATAGCTGTTTTGTTTGTCGTCGCTAAAGTTATCAAACGGCAGCACCGCGATACTTTTCTGTGGAATGAACGCTGCTCCGCTCACTCCACGAGAGGGATTGCGGAAATACACCCAAGCCGAAATGCCGATGGCGATCGGTAAAACGAGGAAAGCGATTGCCCTGACGGCATTGGGTCGCCGACTGATAGGCGTTTGACGGCGACTCGGAAACAATCGCCGTGACTGTTTTTTGATCCTGGTAGGAACTTGCGAGTTGCCGAAACCTTCGCCGTAGAGATTAAACACGGAGACTACGGCGCCGTGCTTTACTTCAATCTCTCCCAAATCATGCAGACGCGATTTCCAGTGACCGTACTGAGCAAGATCCTCTGCAACCCGCTTGGAAAGAAGAATGTGCCCATCGTCTGCGCAATCCATGATTCGCTGCGCGATGTTCATTCCCGCGCCAGCGACATTCGACCTGTCATTGACGTCCGTAACCGGGTCCACCGGACCGCTGTGAATCCCCATGCGCAAGTGAATATGCGGATGCTCTTGTAGAGCCTTGCAAATTTCCAATGCGCATTGCACCGGAGCTTCCGGGCTGGTGAAAAATGCCAGTGCCATCCCGTCGCCGGTTGGGATGCGGATCAGTTTGCCTGCAGCTTCGGCAGCGCAGAAATGATGTGTTGTTCGAACCAGCTGATTGAGCTCAGCCAAAAGCGCGCTCTGCTCGTTGATCAATAGTCTCGAATAGCCCACGACGTCTATGAACAAGACGTGAGCGATTTCAAGCTCGGCATTTGGTTGAAGCTCAGCAGACATCTACTTCATGGCGTAGAAATTGCCGAACTATAGTGTCAATCTATAGGCCGAGCGTCGAGAGCAAATGTCGTCGCAAGAGCTGCTCGCAGTATTCTCAGGTGCAACGCGAGCAAGGCGCGCGCGCAGCTGCGACGAAGCGAACAACAAATTGGGCTAGCGCTTGTTCAACTCGCCCCCTGAGCTGAAACGCGCCGCAAACCTTGCGTTAAAAACTTCAGTCCCTAGGACCAGTCGAGCGTTTTGGTCGTGCTGTTGATCGCCGTTTTTTGCCGCTCTTTGCTTTCTTGCTGCTTGTCGATTTCGATTTCTTTGCGCGTGGCATAATTACCTCCGTATTACCGGTTCATTCGGTAGGAACAGCCTTGCAAAGTCAAGAACGGATTTAGCGCAGTAGTCGATCTTGCCACGGAAAACATTGCTATTCAGTCGATGCGCGTTCGCCACATGCTTCTGCCGTAAGTTGCCGCGCTGAGTGTTGCGTCTTTTTCGTGGAGAACCAAGTCAACGACCATAACGTTCGGCAAGTTTGCAGTCATATTCATCCAAGTGCGGCCAGAATCCGGCGAAACAAACACTCCTGCGTCATTCCCAACATAGATTGTCTCGGGCGCATCAGGACGAATCACCACCGCGTGATGGGGAACGTCAGGAAGCTGGCCGTTATCGATATCTTCCCATGTCTTACCGGCATCTTGCGACCGGAATACATGAGAGTGCCCAAAATTTGCCACGGTTAGCAAAATCCAGTCTTCGCCAAGCTTTGCCGTGGAGTCGATCCGAGTAATCGCGTGGCCAGGAAGCGTCGCGCCCGACAAGTTTGCGCTCCAGGTTTTTCCGCCATCGAGACTCCGAAAAACTCCCCCGTGTTTCGTTCCGACATAAATCCGGTTCGAGTCGGCCGGCGCAATTTCGATCGCCGAGACGGGGCTGTCGTCGAGCACTTGCGACACCGCGGTCCAATTCTTCCCCTCGTTTTTCGTTCTCCAGACCCGCTTTGATCCTGTGAAAACGGTCTTTCGGTTGTGTGGATCCATTGCAAGGCACACCATCCACACTGAATTTTTTTCTTTTTGGGAA
>DASYVG010000060.1:0-1907 GCA_035937255.1 Chthoniobacterales bacterium
CGATCACGCCGGCCTGGGCCACGCCGACGGGACGTGAGCCGATCACTTCTTCGTTCTGCATGGGCGATCGAAGCTAAGGAAAAAACTGGGAGCCGCAATCGCGCGGACGATATAACTTCACATGATGTGGAAAGTTTACGCGGCGTTTGCCTTTTTTCTTTTGCCCGCTTCCCCGAGCTGCCTGGCGCAGTTCACAAATGCGCTGCTCCAAAACAACAGCTACTGGGGCGATGGGAAAGCGGAGTTCGATATCTTTGAAGCGCAAATCGCGCGTTACGGCCAGCCCCATCCGGCGGAAGTTCTGCAGATCCTCGTGCGCGAGCCCTTCGATCCGAAGCAGTCGGTCAAGCCGGACGACTGGCGGCGCGCCGGCACACTGGCGGTCTTGAAGTTCAACCAGATTCTGCACGTGCCTACCGGCCTCTATGTTTATCAGCAAATGCATTCCAATTTTTGGCGCGTCGATAACGGGCAGTTGCAAAAATTCTCCCTAACGAGTAATGACAGTTGCGGCAACACCTTTAAGGAAGCGCTCCGCGCCGGCGAGCAGTTCACCTATACCTACCACACCTACTGGGACGGGATGGCGGACGGGAAAGAGAACGTGGCACTTCCGGTGGATGGAATTTTTTACGACGAGTTGCCGTGGCGCGTGCGCACGATCGATTTCTCCAAGCCGGGCGGATTCCAAATCCAGCTGGCGGGATCGACGATCAACTCAAAGAAAGACACCTTCACGTTTCAACCGGCGAAAGTTTCATTCACCACGGATGCACGAGCGATCGACGTCGCTGTCGAGCACGCCGGCGGGACTGATCATTTCCTGCTCGATCGGCAGTTCCCCAATTTGCTCCGGGAATGGAAAGCAGCGGATGGAAGCCATCTCCGATTGCAACGCAGTTTGAAAGTGGACTACTGGAATTACAACAAACCCGGAGACCGCGAGCGCGCCCTCAACGATCCGATGTTACAGCACCCTGACTGAGCGGAAATTTCGCATGCGAAAAAAGAAATCGGTCAACAAACTCACGCTTCTCGGCCGCAGCGAAGCGCGTCTTCCGGCCTCCCCGGCCGCGGCGAAACTCGAGACGTTCCCGAACCCCTCGCGGAGAGCCTACCAGATCCGATTCGAGACAGCGGATTTCACGTCGCTCTGCCCCGTCACGGGGCAAATGGATTTCGCGCAGATCACGATCGAGTACACCCCCGCGGCGCTCTGCGTGGAAAGCAAATCGCTGAAATTTTATCTAGCTTCTTTTCGCAACGTGCGCGCCTTCAACGAAGCCGTCACAAACCGGATTTTGGATGACTTCGTCGCGGCCTGCGATCCCGCCGAGGCCACGGTCACCGCGGAATTCTCCGCGCGCGGCGGCATTGCGCTGACCGTGCTCGCGACCTATCCGGAGCCGGTAGGGCGAGACTCTGTAGAGCCTGGAGCGCGCACAGGAGATTCGACAGAGTCTCGCCCCACCAACCAGCGGCCGCTGCGCGACGGCGGATGAAGCGCGCTGTGGTGCTGCTGAGCGGAGGCCTCGATTCCGCAACGACCCTGGCGATTTGCCGGCAGGAAAACTTCGCGGCGCACGCGCTCTCGTTCGCTTACGGACAACGTCACGCCGTTGAAGTCGCAGCCGCACAACGGGTGGCGACAGCTCTCGGCGCGCACGAGCACTGCATCGCAGAAATCGATCTACGCATCTTTGGCGGGTCCGCGCTGACCAGTCACACCCCGGTGCCGAAAAATCGCGCAGCGGACAAACGCCCGCAGGAGATTCCTGTCACTTATGTGCCGGCGCGAAACACGATTTTTCTCGCTTACGCGCTCGCGTGGGCCGAGACAATCGGCGCGCTCGACATTTTCATCGGAGTTAATGCCGTCGACTATTCCGGGTATCCCGATTGTCGTC
>DASYVG010000061.1:0-3040 GCA_035937255.1 Chthoniobacterales bacterium
GCGATCGTTTCGGCGACTTATGAAATGGCTGTTGGTTCTCTTGCTCGCTCTCGTCGTCTTCGGCGGCGCGGCTTTCTTCAGCTACGATCTCTTCGTCAAGCCGGAGCAGCAGATGCGGGCCGAACGGACTTCGGAGAACACGGCGGAGCCGACGCCGGACATTAGCCTCCCAGAATTCCAAGCCGCGGCCAAATTGCGCCAGGAAGATAAATTACCGGAAGCGCGCGGAGCGCTCACCGCCTTCATCCAAAAATATCCGAGCGGCCTCCATGCCGAAGAAGCGAAAGATTTGCTTGGCGAAGTGAACGTGAAAATTCTGCTCTCAGCGATTCCCTCTCCCGACAAACAGGAATACACGGTGAAAAGCGGAGACGTCCTGGCCCGCGTCGCAAACAAGATGAAATCGACGCCGGAACTGATCATGAAGATGAACGGCCTCAACGGCACGATGCTGCACATCGGAGAACGGCTCTTTGTCTCGCATCCGGACTTCGCTCTCATCATTCAACGCCAGGCGCAGAGTGTGATCTTGCTGAACCACGGAATGTTTTTTAAGCGCTATCACATCCGCACCTTGAAGTTGCCACCGAAGCAACCCGCCAAACTCGTGACGAAAGTCTCCGAGACGATGGCTTTTTTTAACGGGAAACGAGTCGGCTTCGGCAGCAAGGAATTTTCCCGCAGCACCCGTTGGATCCGGCTCGCCGCGCCCGGATGCATTCTTTACTCCGAATCGGAACCCGGGATCGTGGCGATGCCGCCGCCCCCAACCGGAATCGGCCTGGCCGCGGCCGAGCTGGAAGAACTGAGCAGCCTTGTCAACAGTAAGAGCGCTGTCACCATTATCGATTAGCGCACGATTATGCATCCGCTCGATTTCGAAAAACCGATCCTGGAGCTGCAACGCCGTTTGCAAGATCTCAAGAATCACTCGGAAGACCACGAGATCGATTTCGAAAGCGAAGTCGCGGCGATGGAAACAAAGATTCGCGAAACGCGCCGGCAGATTTACGAAAATCTGACCGCGTGGCAACGGGTGCAGATCGCGCGGCATGTGCAGAGACCGTTCGCGCTCGATTACATTTCGCGCTGTTTCACGGAATGGGTCGAGCTACATGGCGACCGGGTCTTCGGCGATGACAAGGCGATGCCGAGTGGCCTCGCCCGGATCGGCACGTTTCGCTGCGTGGTCGTCACGCATCAGAAAGGGCGCGACACGAAAGAGAACGTGAAACGCAACTTCGGCTGCGCGCACCCGGAAGGATACCGCAAAGCGCTACGCTTGATGCGGCTGGCCGAAAAATTTTCTCTCCCGGTGGTGGCGTTGATCGATACGCCGGGCGCGTATCCCGGGATTGGGTCAGAGGAACGCCACATCTCCGAAGCGATCGCGGTTAATCTGCGCGAAATGATGAATCTGCGGGTGCCGATTGTGGCGGCGGTTATCGGCGAAGGAGGATCCGGCGGCGCTCTCGGGATCGGCGTCGCGGATCGCGTCCTGATTCTGGAGAACGCTTACTACTCCGTCATCAGCCCGGAAGCTTGCTCGGCCATTTTGTGGAAGGATCGGCGCCACGCGCCGGAAGCTGCGGAGGCCCTAAAACTGACCGCGCAGGATCTGATGCGGCTGGGTGTCGTGGATGAAGTGGTGCCCGAGCCGGAAGGCGGTGCGCATCGCGATCACGATCTCGCGGCCGCGAATCTCGGAACCGCGCTCCGCCAGAACCTGCAGCGGATTTCCGCCGTGCCGATCGATCAACTGCTCGCGCAGCGCTACGATAAGTTTCGCAAGCTCGGCAATTTTGCGGAGGGAGCCGCCGAGGTAGCGAGTGCCGGCCAAGCGCTGGTAGGTTGATCAGTTCCTCGCTCGCTCGAGCACGCGAGGTTTGCGTAACGGCGCGACACGCCCGGTCACGTCAGGGGGCGGCGGGAACATGAAACGAAGCGCGGGATCGATCCTGGAAGCCCAAGCGCCTTCGCTGTGGTCGGCGCCCTCGATTTCGAGGTAATGCAGGTCGTCGTGCAGCCGCCATCCCTTTTCTACCAGTCGATCGCGCAAGCTACGCGTGCGCGCCCAGCCTTCTTCATTCGTGCCGGTATCGAGCCAGATTTTCAGCGGCGGTTTGTCGTCGATCCAATCGACCAGGCGATAAATCGCGAAATCGTCCCACCAAATCGAGGGCGACATCACCATCAGCCGCGTAAAAGCTTGCGGATACAAAATTCCAATCGCGAGCGTGACCAGACCGCCGAGCGATGATCCGCCCAAGCCGGTGAATTCGGCACCGGGCTTTGTTCGATATTTTTTGTCGATGAACGGCTTGAGTTCGTCGATCAAGAAGTCGCCGTATTGGCGCGCCAGTCCGCGGCTGCGTTTTTTGCGTTCCGATGTGTGGTCGTAGACGCCGCGCGTCGGCGCGTATTCGTGAATGCGATCTTCGCCCATGTTGAAGACGGCCACGATGATGAGCGGCTCGATCAACCCCTTGCCGATCAACCGTTCGGCCGTCTCATCGACGCCCCATTCCACGCCGGCGAATGAAGTGGCCGCATCAAAAACATTCTGTCCGTCGTGCAAATAAAGGACGGGATAATGTCGCCGCGAAAAACGGCCATAACCCGGCGGGAGGTAAACCAGAACATCGCGGCGATTCCCGAGAATTTTGGATGGGAATGCGGGATGGCGTTGAATGTTTCCGGTCAGAGTGTGTTCAGGCATGGGCAGCGAGACGCATCGTCGAGGAAATCGCGCTTGTCCAACGCGCCGGACGTTGCCACTTTACGGACGCGCGCAGGTTGCGCCTAACGATGAACAAACACGCATGAACGAACGCCACATCCGCTGGTGGACTCCCCACCTCAGCCGCGACTTCGATATGCTGGTTTTCGGGGACGGCGGCGGCATTCCGCTCGTGCTCTTTCCCACGTCTTTCGGTCGCCATTCGCAGACCAAGGATTTCGGATTAATCGACGCCATCTCCGGGTATGTCGATAGCCGCAAGATCACCGTTTATTGTCCGGACTCGATCGATCTCGACAG
>DASYVG010000062.1:0-2024 GCA_035937255.1 Chthoniobacterales bacterium
TTCGCGGCATTTTCGCTTTTCCCGAGCAGGCTCAGATACTTATCCGCTGCGGCGAAGTTTTTCTCGTTGTAAAACTCGAGACCAAGCCATTCCAAGATCTCCGAAGGGACTTGTGCATTTGGATCAGCGGAGAGGAAGCCGTTCACTTCGTTCGCCAGCGCTGCCCGATCTCGCAGGTAAAATTCCGAGGAGATGATGCGGAGCGTCGCAAGAGTGCCGTACTGCTGCCTGTCCATTTTGCGCGCAGCATCGAGCGCAGGGAGGGCGAGTTTGTAGTTCTTCGCTTCGAAAGCCGTCTTGCCAAGGAGATAGTTTGCCTGCGCGGCAGCCGCACTTTTCGGGAACTCCTTCAGCAGCTGCTGGAAGCTTTCGATCAATCCCACCGAATCGTTCTGTTGTCCGAAGAGAAGCGCACGTTGTTGCAAGGCTGCTTCGCGCTCGCGCACGTTTGGATAGTTCGCGAGCAATACGTTCAGGTCGTCGATCGCGGCGGAATAATTTTTCGTTGTCTCGTAGGCCAAGGCGCGCTGCCGCAACCCGGATGGCACCTGCGGGTTGTCTGGAAACGCCTTTAAAAAATAAGCGAACGCTTCGATCGTCCGCATTGCGTCTTTTAACTGCACGTAACACCAGCCCAGTTTGTAAGCGGCTTCCGCGCGAAGCTTCGGTGATAACTGGGAGCTGCGGAGTTCCGCATAAATGGGGGCGGCCGCTGCGAAGTTCCGTTGCTTGTAGAGCGCTTCCGCCTTTAAGAGCCGCGCCTGATCAGCACGTTCCCCGGTCCCGTTCGCAGCGAGAAATGAATCCACTTCGGTGAGCAAGGCCGGATCGTTTGCATTATAGAGATTGATCAAGCGCTGATACTGCGCGTCCTTCGCTTCTTCGCGCCCGGGATATTTCGCCACAATCTGCCGGTAGATTTCGTCAGCCTCGCTCGCATGACCGAGCTGACGGTGACTGTTCCCTACCAGAAGCATGATTTCCGCGCGCGCGTCCTCGGGAATCTGTTCCTGCCCTTTTTTGTAGTCGGAAATCACCTGCGTGAACTGGCCGGACGCGTATTGCAGTCTTAGCAAACCGACCTGCGCGATGGCCCGCCAGCGACCGCCTTCTGCGGCGGCGCGACCTTTTTGCAGCAAAGCAATAGCCTTGTCCGTCATTGCCTTATCCACTTTGCCTTTGTCGGCCTGCTGCAGATCGATCGCGACCAAACCGGCGCGCACGGCTGCTTCCGCTTTCAAGGCCGGTTTGCCGGCCTCGCTGGCGAGCGCTTCATACTGATGGAAAGCATCCCCTTTCCGACCTCGCACCAGAAGAATCGATCCGGCGGCGAGACGTGCATCATCCCGGAACGGATTTGGATTTTTCGCGTCGATCACCTGCAGATACGCATTTATCGCTTCGTCTTTGCGGTCGAGATTTTCGAGACAGCGGGCTTCGAAATATCGCGCCGACAACGCGAGCGCGGGCTCCTTCGATTTCGCGGCGGAACGGTGAAACAGCGGGAGCGCGCCCGCATAATCTTTGGCCGTAAACGAAATTTCTCCGACGCCGTAGGCAGCGGGTCCCGCAAATTCGCTTTCTGCGAATTGATCGAGGACTGCCTGGAAACTGGTCCGCGCCGCAGAGCTACGGTTGAGGGAACGGTAGCATTCCGCGAGATAAAATTGAGCGCTGGGCCGGCCCGCCGCGTTCGGGGATTGACCGAGAAACTTCTCATATTCAGGAACGGCCAGATCGTAGAGCTTGCGCGCGAAGAGAGCGTTGGCGTAATCGAGCTGCCGCTTCTCCGGAGTCTCGGATTCCGTCGTAGCCTCTTGATGGCCAGATGGGCTGGAGGGCTCCTCCGCCGCCTCAGTTGTAGTTGCTGTCGCAGCCGGTGCCGCCTTCGCTTCGGGCCGGCGCGGCCGGGGAGCGGGCGTCGGTGTGTCCTGTTCTACGGGCAGCGCGCGCGGGACCGATTCCTCGACAGGTTGCGCGCGCCTCACCTCGGGCGAAGGCCGCTGCGCGCTCGCGCGATCGGG
>DASYVG010000063.1:0-2341 GCA_035937255.1 Chthoniobacterales bacterium
CGAGAAACGGAGGCGATAGAAGTGCCGCGCGGAAGCGCGAAGAACCCTTTGACGTGGCAAGACGTTGTCGCGAAATTCAAGCCGCTCGTGAGCTCATCGATTTCTGACGACGATCAACTCAGGGTAATCGAGGCAGTAGCAAACATCGAAAGGTCAGACGGGGCCGAGTTCGTCGCTGTTTTGCGAACGGCGGTGAAGAACAAAAGCAAGGACATCGACGGTCGCAAAGCCGCCGCGGCTTAACGCGCATTGCGCGCGTGATCAGTAAGCGGGTCTGACAAACATGAACCTGCGAGGATGAAATGTACCGAGTGTTGAAGCGGCAGATGATTGTGGCGGGGCTGGTTTTGTGCGGTAGCCCTCTCTATGGTCAAAGTTACCCAACGAAGCCCATACGCATGGTCGCGCCGACCGCAGGGGGCGGGATCGACTTCATCGCACGCGTGATTGCGCCATTCCTCACGGCAAATCTTGGGCAGCAGGTGATTATCGACAATCGCGGCGGTGCAGGGGGGATTATCGCGGTCGAAACGGTCATCAGATCGAAGCCAGATGGGTATACGCTGCTGTGCTATGGACCGCCCGCGTGGATAAATCCGCTGCTGAAAAAGAACATCTCATACGATCCGCTCAAGGATCTGTCGCCAGTCGGGCTAATCACTCGTACCGCAAATCTTCTGGTCGTTCATCCGTCGCTGCCGGTAAAGACAGTCAAAGATCTGATCAACCTGGCCAAAGCCCAGCCCGGGCAACTGCTCGACGCCGGCAGCGACACGGGCTCTTCGGCACATCTGGCGGCCGAATTGTTCAAGTCTATGGCCGGCGTGTCGATCACGCGCGTTCCTTATAAAGGAGTCGGTGCGGGAATCGGCGCGCTGATATCCGGTGAAGTGCAGGTCATGCTCCCTGCAATTTCGGCTGCGATGCCGCACGTCAAGTCAGGAAGGCTGCGAGCCTTGGGCGTTTCCACCGCAGAACCCACCACACTCGCACCGGGTGTTCCCGCGATAGCGGCATCGGGTCTGCGTGGCTTTGTGGTTGAAAGCCAAAACGCTATTTTCGCTCCAGCAGACACGCCTGCCGCGATCATTGAGAGGCTGAACCAGGAACTCAACCGAGTCCTGAGGAATCCGGACGTGCGCGAGAGACTTCTTGTGGGTGGGACCGAGCCTACGGGTGGAACTCCACACGCAGCTCTGGAAACCATCAAAGCTGACATGGCGAAATGGGCCAAGGTCATCAAGGATCTCGGCATACGGGAAGACTGAAACGACACAGCCCACAAGCAGCAAGGATGACATGGTTCGATAACTGGATGGGTAAGATGCGCACCGCCGCCACGACCGCTGTTGCGACGCGATTGCTCGCGCGAGCGAATGCCAGAGTGGTCGCGTGCTTCGGCACCGGACGGCACGGCGGATTTCAGCTCGACGCCGTATGCGCGGTACGGACCATAGACGAAGTGAAAGTTTTCGGCCGCAACGAGGCGCGTGTCGCCAATTTCTGCGCCACGATGTCGAAAAAACTCGACGTCGCAGTGCGTGCGGTGAAGACGCCACGCGAAGCCGTGGCGGGCGCTGACATTATCAACGTTATGACCCCGTCCCCAACTCCGGTGTTCGATGGCGCGTGGCTCGAGCCGGGGCAGCACATCAACGCAGCAGGCAGTAACGCGCTTGATCGACGGGAGCTGGATCTGGAAACGATCAAGCGGAGCGATGTCATTGTCGTCGATTCGCGCGAAGTCGCTGAGCTCGAATGCGGCGATCTCCTGCCTGCATTCGAGGCGGGATTGGTGCACTGGAAACATTTACCGGAGCTTGCCGATATCATCGCCGGCCGTCATGCAGCGCGGTCGTCGGATCAGCAGATCACACTTTTCGAATCACAAGGTATGTGCATCGAAGACCTTTATGTGGGCAAGTATGTTCTTGATACCGCTAAGCTGCGCAATATCGGCATCGATTTACCCATAGACGATTAGAATCAGCAAAGACCGAGGAGAGAGGTTGCTTCGCTGCCGTGCTGTTGTGAGTCTGATTTTTCTTTTAGCGCCGCTTGCAGGTGCGGACAGCTATCCCGCCAAGGCGGTGCGATTCATCGTCGCGTTTCCCGCAGGCGGGAACTCCGATCTCGTCGCCCGGATCGTCGGGCAGAAACTGACGGATTCCCTCGGGCGGCCGTTTGTCATCGATAACCGGGGCGGCGCCGGAGGCGTAATCGCCGAGGAGCTTGCCGCGAGGTCGGCTCCTGATGGCTACACTTTGCTGCATGTCTCGATTGCTCACGTGATCGGTTCTATTTTGAACAAGAAGCTTTCCTACGATGCGATGCGGGATTT
>DASYVG010000064.1:0-6691 GCA_035937255.1 Chthoniobacterales bacterium
ATGGATTCCTGCACGCGCGGTGGAGCTTGTCCGGTTGTAGATCTACGTCTGCACACTGCAGCATGACGTTCTCAACAGTCCAAGTCCTATCCTGGTGCAAAAAAGTGTTGCCGATTTATCCGCCCAAACCGAAATGCTCGACGCGATGGAACTTGGACCTGAAGCGGTCCTCATCGTGCACGCAGGTGGCACCTACGGCGACGTGGACGGCGGTTGTCAGCGCTGGACACAAACGTATGGCGCGCTTTCGCCGGAAATCCGGCACCGCCTTGTCCTCGAGAACGACGATCAGCGCTACAGCGCGGCGGACGTTCTTAAGATCCATGCTGCCACCGGGGTTCCACTCATTTTTGATCACCAGCATTTCTGGTGTCATAACCCCGAGGAGCTCAACCTGGTCGCGACTGCGCGACGCTTCCTCAAAACCTGGCGGCGCGGCGTACGCCCAAAAATCCATTTCTCATCGCCGCGAACGGAAATGCGGCAGGTGCAGCGGAAGAATC
This sequence comes from Chthoniobacterales bacterium, assembly GCA_035937255.1. Lineage (GTDB taxonomy): Bacteria > Verrucomicrobiota > Verrucomicrobiia > Chthoniobacterales > UBA10450 > JACCXL01. The sequence continues at coordinate 504 of DASYVG010000064.1, forward strand.
GCACAACGCGCAAGCGCACGGTTGTGCTGCAGCCGCCAGTCTGGACCGGTCACGCTGACTTCTGCAATCCATTCGAGTTCATCACCGTGATGCGGGAGCTCGAGGGCACTGAGTTCGACGTCATGCTGGAAGCGAAATCCAAGGATCTCGCCCTGTTCCGTCTGCGGCGGGATCTGCAGCGATATGCGCCTGGGATCGCGGCGAGATTCGGACTAGAGACGACCGAACCCGTGCCTGACGAAACCAAAGCAATCGAGGTTCCAGAAGAGGCGCTTGCATCAATCGCGCCGGAGAACGCCGCAAAGCCGGGTTGAGAAGGGGGTAAATGTCCACATCTTGGTGCCTATGAACGCCGAGATGGACATTGGAACCAATAAGAAGGCGTTCCAGATCAATTTAGACGCCAAAAAGTACGGCACCTTTGCGGAGATCGGCGCGGGACAGGAAGTGGCGCGGAGATTTTTCCACGTCGGCGGCGCTTCCGGGACGGTCGCGAAAACGATGTCGGCCTACGACATGACATTCAGTGATGCGATTTACGGCACCGCCGATCGCTACGTCAGCCGGAAGCGGCTGCAGACGATGCTCGATCATGAGTACTCTCTGCTTTGCGAACGGCTAAACGAAAAGCTCGGCCACGAGCGGACGTTCTTTGTTTTCGCGGACACGGTGGCGGCGCGCAGCTTCAAGCAGCACAACGAAGCACACGGTTGGCTCGGAGTTCGTTTTCAAACCGAAACGCACGGCGAGCCCAGTCAGATCATTATTCATGTGCGCATGCTTGATGAGGGAAACGTCGATCAACAGGAAGCGCTCGGGATCATCGGGGTGAATTTGCTCTACGGCGCGTTTTACTATCATCAACCCGAGAAACTGATCGCGTCATTGCAGGAAAATCTCGCGCCCGACCGGATGGAAATCGACATGATAAAATTCAGCGGATCGGCTTATGGCGGCGTCGATAATCGCCTCATGAGCCTCCAGCTTGTGAGCCAGGGGTTGACGAATGCGGTGATGTTCACGGCTGACGGCGAGACGATTCAACCAGCCGACATGCTCTACAAGAAAGCGATTCTGGTGGAGCGCGGAAGTTTTCGGCCCGTTACCTACGCCACGAACGACATGCTAACCGGAGCGAGCAGCGCGTTCTTCCAGCAAACGGGCGTCGCGAAAGAAGATCTTCTCATCCTCATGGAAATGACGCTCGAAAACCTGCTTTCCGAAGGCCAGCTGAACCACGCCGATTTTCTGGCGCGGGTCGATATTCTCGGCGCGCTTGGTCGCACCGTTTTGATTTCAAAATTCGGCGAATACTACCGGCTCGCGGCGTATCTCGCACGTTACTCAAATCGGACGATCGGTCTGGTCATGGGCGTGCCGAGCCTGATGGAAATATTTGACGAGAAATACTACTTGAACCTGGAAGGCGGAATTCTCGAGGCGCTCGGTCGCATGTTTAAAAGCGGCTTAAAACTTTACGTCTATCCGATGATCGACGAAGCGACCGGCGGCTTGATTACCGCGACGCAGCTAGAGGTAGCGCCCAATCTGCAGTCGCTCTTTCGCTACTTGATCGATAATCAATTCATTCGTGAGATTACGGATTACAACGCAGAGTTTTTACGAATTCATCCTCCGGACGCGTTGCAAAAAATTCAATCCGGCGACCCCGCCTGGGAACGAATGGTTCCCCCCAGAGTCGTGGAGTTGATAAAAGAGCGATCGTTCTTCGGTTACCGCTCGGAAGCAGCGGCATAGTTCTCGAAGTCAAACGTAACTGAGGCTCATTTAGCCCGCCCGGAGCGCGCTAGAAAAGCGGCTATGTCGGCACGGTTCCCGCTACACGGTCTATAGCACCATGGCGCGACGCGGAAATTCTGTCATCGGCATTGACCTCGGCAAACGTGTTTTCAAAGGCGTTCTGCTGGAGCGAAAAGGAGAACAGCGTTTCGTTCTGACGAGCTATGCGTCCCGCGAAGTTCCGGAAGAACTCAACACGCCGGACGAACTCGCGCAGCATCTGAAGTTGCTGTTGAAGGACCTCGGGACAAGCACCAAGGGATGCGCGATCGCCGTTTCCGACCCCGGCTCCCTTCTCCGCATCATAGAACAGCCGCACACGCCCGTGGATCTCCTGCGGAACGCACTCCGGCTCAACGGTCTCTGGCTGCTGAACCAGGAATGCAAAGATTTCGTGCTCGATTGCGCGCCGGTCATCGCCAACGGTCGTAACGGCCATGACACCTCGGCGGCGCGCGAACCCGCGCCTCATTCGAACGGCGTTGCCAAAACCAAGTACCTTGTCGTCGGCATGCTTCGGCCGACCGTTAAAAACATCTCCGCAGCCATAACGAAAACGCGGATGTCCGCAGAACTGTTGCAGCTCGCCCCGGTCTGCTCCTTTAACGCCTTTGAGTTCGCCTATCCGGAAATCTTCGCGAACGAGGCCTTTCTGCTTCTCGACATGGGGCACCTGCAAAGCACGGTTTTGATTGGCAACAAAAAGGAGCTGGTCTTGATCCGCAGCGTCGATTACGGCGGCAAATCACTCACCCAGGCGCTCACGGCTGATGGCGCGTTGGACGCAGCCGCAGCGCGGCTGATGATTCAGGAAGGCGATGCGGGCATGGCCGAAATTTGCCGCACCTCCCTAACTCGCCTCGCGACGGAAGTGAGAAACTCGATCGGATTTTTCGAGGGCCAATGCGAAGAAAGCATTCATCGCATTTTCGTCTCCGGTGGGCTCGCGCGCGCGGAAACGATTCTGCAAACATTAAGCGACGAGCTCGAGCTCCCTTGCGAAATCTGGGACCCACTCGAAACCTGTGAGGTGGCTCTGCCGGCGGCCAAGCGGCAGGCGCTGCCGAAAGAATTTGTCTCACTGAACGTCGCCTGCGGCGCGGCGTTTGAATATTTCAGGAGTTAAGCGCGCATGGCCTTGCATCTAAACCTCCTCCACGAGGAGATATCGGAACACCGCCAACGTCAGCGCGATCCCCTCAAGATCGGAATGATCGCATTGGGGATTTTTGGTGCACTGATGTTCGGCTATTACATGTGGAACGCTTACCAGACGCTCGAAATCAAAGGCCGTCTGACCGCCGCTCAACATGACTGGGAGAAGGTCGAGCCCGAAGTGGTCGCCGCGCAGAAACGGGCGGACGAGCTCAATGGCATCATCGGTACCACCAAGGTACTCGACGGAATGATCGACACGCGTTTTTACTGGGCACCCTTTTTGGAAACGCTGGCGCGCTGCGTGGCACCGAACGCTCAGCTCACGAGCCTCGACGGCCTTGTGCTGGACGATAACAAGGGCATCAGCATTACGGTGGAAGGCGTCGCAGCTGGTCGCGAACCACGCGCGGCGGCGGAAGAATTGCGTCAACTGCTGCTGGAACAGATCGGACAGGATCACAAAGACGTTAAGGTGGAATTCAAGACGCTCGAAGACCTGGACACGATTGCGAATCTTGGCGGTGCCAACATGGCGATGGCGCGCTACGTCCTGAACGTCGCCTTCAATCCCTTCCCGGCGGCGAAACCGGACGCCTCCGCTGCGCCGCGCCCCCCCAAGGAGAAACCGGAATGAAACTAACTAAGGATCAGCTGCAGAAATTAATCCTGAGCGGCATCGGTTTCGTGGTGCTGGTTTACGTGTATTCCACGTTTTTCCTTGGGCCGCTGAATAAGAGCCGCGATTCCATGCTGGCCACGATCAAAGATCTGCAGACGAAAATTGGCGCTTCCAAGAATGAGATGCACAACGCCACCACGCTCGAGGGGCAGGCCACCGCCGCGACGAACCGTTTCGCCGCGCTCAAAGCTCTCAGCCCAGAAGGTGCGCCGATCGCGTGGTTCCCTCCGCGCATCAAAACTTTTTTTGCCAAACAGAACATCGAGAAGTCCAGCACGCGTCTGGACAACAGCAGCGCCTTCAAACAAAGCGAACTCTCCGCTTGGATCAAAAACACGTGGCAGATTGATCTGCCCCAAGCTGACTTTGAGACGCTCGGAAAGGCCGTGGCTCAACTTGAGAGCACCGAGCCGTTACTCTCGATCACGCGCCTCAACATCAAGACGGCGGCCGAAGATCCGCAGTTTCAACAAGCGGCGCTTTCCGCGTCCACCATCATGGTAAAACGATGAACAAAGCCTTGGGTCTCGTTTTCTTTTCAACCTTGACGGCTGCGCAACTGGTGAACGCCGCCGATGCACCGCAAGTGCAGTTAAAGAAGCAGTCTACGTTCGCGATGGAAGCAAGTGGACGTAGTCCATTCTGGCCGATCGGTTGGAAACCGGTGGCGAAAGCGACCGCTAGTACGGCCGATCACGCCGGCCGTGATATTTCGCCAAATGCCTTTCTCGTCAGTTCGATCACGCTCGACCAGGGCGCTCGCTTCGCCATCATCAACGGCAAGCCGATGCAGGAGGGCCAGCAGTTCGGCTTGCAGGTGGGCAGTCAAACCTACCAGTTGTCGGTCAAACGGATCGAAGACGGCCGCGTGATTCTCGGCCGGCGCGATCAGGAGATCGCGGTCCCGCTGCGCCGGAAGTAGTCCGTCGCAGCTAAGGCGGCGATGAAATAAGCGGGAGTCGCCCGCGAGCGTCTCCAATTTTAGGACTGCATCTTCGTGAAACGGAGCGGTCGGCTGAGAGAGCAACCTCGCGCGACGTCGAGCACTTCGGTTCGTTCCACGATTTCAGCTGGTTCGGGTTTCCAGCTGCGCAATCGGAACAAATTCGCTTTCGTGCAAGACCACGCGATCGGTCCCACGCAATAAGCGCCACCATTGCCGCGCGCACCCGGCCACAATCAAGAAGACGAGCCCAAGGAAGGCAAGCGCGATGAGCGCATCGAAGCGCCAGACGCCGGCCTGGCGGACCATCTCGGCTCTTTTGACGCCATCCGTCAACGATCCGCCTGTTTGCATGAGCGATTTTGCGCCGCTCAGAAATCCGAGCCTCGGATTACTGGAAAATATCTTGAGGTAGCCGGCGGAGAAGGTCACGGCACACATGAAACATAGAGGCACGATCGTGACGGCAAGGTAGCGGGTCTTGCGCATCTTGATCAGAACCGTGGTCCCGAGACAAAGCGCGATTACGGAAAGAAGCTGATTGGCGAGACCGAAGAGAGGCCACAAACTATTGATCCCTCCGAGCGGATCGAGAACGCCCTGATAGAGAAACCATCCCCAGGCTGCGACGAGTGCGACGCTGCAAAGGATATTCGCGGGCAATGAGCGCGTATCGCCGAGCGGGCGCCACAGATTGCCGAGCAAATCCTGGAGGAGAAATCTTCCCACGCGCGTCCCGGCGTCGATCGTCGTCAAAATGAAGAGCGCCTCAAACATGATCGCGAAGTGATACCAGAGGGCAAGCGCGGTCGGATTAGACGAAACGCGCGCAAACATGTGGGCCATGCCGACTGCGAAAGTCGGTGCGCCGCCCGCCCGGCCAAACATGGTCGACTCGCCCAGATCGCTCGCGAGTTTTTGCATGGTGGCCTCGGTCACTGGAAAACCGGCAGCATTGACGGTTGCGACGACGGCAGCCGGTGTTCCTTTCGTGTTGATCGCGAAGTACTCGCCCGGTTGCAACACGCATGCTGCAATCATGGCCATCAAAGCGACCATCATCTCCGTGACCATGGCGCCGTAGCCGATATCTCGAATCCTGTTTTCGCGCCCGATCATTTTTGAAGTCGTGCCGGACGCGATCAGCGAATGAAATCCGGAGACTGCCCCACAGGCAATCGTAATAAAGACGAACGGAAAAACCGGGCCCGCAAAGACGAGGCCGCTTCCGTCGATGAATCGCGAAAGCGAAGGCATAAGAAGCACCGGTCGCAGCGCGACAACTGCGATGGTCAGCGCGGCGACGGTTCCGAGTTTCAGAAACGTGCTGAGATAATCACGCGGCGTCAGCAGGAGCCAGACCGGCAGGATCGATGCCGCCAAGCCATAGATCATGAGCGCCCACGCCAGCCATTTTTCGTCGTGCACAAACCAGATTTCCAGCGCTGGAAAATGGGAAAGGAATTGACCGCCCCAAACCGCAAAAATGAGACCGGCGATGCCGAACGCGGTAATCCAGGCGACACTGATGCGTCCGCTGCGCAGTCCTACGCCCATGATGAGCGCCACGGGAATCGTCATTGCCATCGTGAAGACTCCCCATGGACT
>DASYVG010000065.1:0-3344 GCA_035937255.1 Chthoniobacterales bacterium
ATAAACAGGTGAAGGGTGACCGGTCGATTCGCGAATTCCTTCATGAGCTCCAGTCCCAACGGGCGGATTCCAGTCCCGGCATCAAAGATGAAAATGTCCGTCCCGCATCGTACCTCGACGCAAGAAGTGTTTCCTCCATACGTCGTAGTTCCCGCGCCCGGCGTCGCGATTGATCCGCGCGTGCCCCAGAAGGTAACTCGCATTTAGCGCGGCTCCTGCTGGCCAAAAGACGCAAGGTGGCGCTCGACCAGGGCCAGCAACTCGTCGGTGCGAAAAGGCTTGACCACGTAATCGGTCGCGCCCAGCTCGCGCGCCCTGTCGATGTCCGGCTTGTACGCTTTCGCCGAGGTCATGATCACGACCGTCTGCTTCGTATCGGGGTGCGCACGCAGCGTACGCAGCACTTCGAAGCCGTGCATTTCTCCCATGATCATGTCGCAAATGATCGCGGAAGGTTTGTGCTGGAGCGCGAGCTTGACGCCCACGTCACCGTCAAAGGCGGTGTAGACGGTATAGCCCTGGTCGGTAAAGTAAAATGACTCTAGCTCGACCAGAGACTCGTCGTTGTCGATGACCAACAACGTTTTGTCCATTATTTCTTGATTCCCGGCAGGGTTTGCAAATCAATGTTCCGCAGGCGCTCGATGTCTGCTCGAAGCTTCGCGTTGTCTGCTTTAAGACGGTCAACTTCGCTTTGTCGTTCTCCGAGCTCGCGTCGGGCGCGCGGCAGTTCGTCGGTGCGCTTTACGCGGTCCAACTCGGCTTGAGAGTCGAGCAGACGATCGAGGGCGATCTGGGTCGCGCGTGCCCGTGCGGTCTGAGCGTTGCCGGGGTTGGCTTTGACGAATTCAGCATATGAAGCCGAAGCGCCCTTATAGTCCGCGGCAATCAGCTTCGCATCTGCCTCGTCGAGCAAGCTCTTGGACGGCGTCGGAGCGAGCGCCGTACTACAGCCCGTGCATAGCATTCCGACGATGAGTGTGACGAATAACGATTTCATGCCTGTTCTACCTCTCTGTCCATGGGCGCGTCCGATGCTGTTCCCCGAGGAAGGCTTACCGTGAACCGGCTGCCTTTACCTTCTTGAGACTCGACCGTTACAGTGCCGTCATGCGCTTCCACCAGCGATTTTACGATAGCGAGCCCAAGTCCGGTCCCGCCTTTGCCGCTGTGCGCCTGGCGGAACCGATCGAATACTACAGGAAGAAAAGCGGCCGGTATGCCGATTCCGGTATCTTCGACCTGTATTTGCATTTCGCTGTCTGTATGATTCACTTTGACCGTGATGCTTCCACCGGGCGGCGTGAAGCGCAGCGAATTGCCCACGAGGTTCACGACCACCTGCACGATGCGGTCCTCGTCCCCGAGCATGCGCTCCGCGCCGGAATCGGCTTCCACTCGCAGCGTGATGCCGCGCTGTTCGGCCTGCGGGCGCAATTCCTCGATTGCCTGTCTCACCGCCGCCTCCAGGACGAACCAACGGCGCTCCACCGGCAGCATTCCGGTGTTCACGCGCGAGAGGTCCAGTACTTCGTTCACGAGCCGCAGCAATCGCTCGGTTCCCTTCTGGAAGATGTCGATTAACCGCTTCTGCTTGTCCGTGAGCGGGCCGGCTGTCTTCGCTTCAATCAGCCGCACGGCCTCGCTCATCGCGTTCAAGGGCGATCGCAACTCGTGCGACACCGTGGCGTAGAATTTTTCTTTCATCTCGTCGGTTTCACGCAGCCGCGCCGCCATGGTGTTGAAGGATTTCGCCAACGCGCCGATTTCGTCCTTCGTGTCAACGGGGAGCGGCTGATGGAAAGATCCTTCCGCCAGCGCTTTGGTGGCATCGGACAAGCGGCCGAGCGAGCGTGTCATTTGAAAAGAGATGATTCCCGTTCCCGCGAGGGCCGCCACGACCGCCAATAGCATGGCGGTGGTGACGGCCTCCCAAGTCCGTGTACGGAGCACTTCGATTTCGTGCCGGGCTTGGCCAAGGGCAGCCGTCGCCTCGGTCTGCGTTTGGTCGAGGTTATCCCTGGTGATTTTTACCAGGCGGTCGAGATTTTCCACGACGCGGTCCACCCCCGGCTGGGCTTCGTCCTGCATCAATTTTTCCGCACCCTTCAGGTCACCGCGTTTTCGCAGCTCACGGGTTTCCGTCACGATTGTGGAGTAGTCCTTAAAGCCGGTTGCAGCGGCCCGTATCAGATTCTGCTCTTGCTCGGTTGTGAGGAGACCCGCGAGGCGGTCGAATTCCTGAGTGATGTTCGTTGCTCCCGCGCTCGACGCATCGGTGTATTCTTTATCGCCGAAGACCAGACTGCGCATGTCAACGCGTTTTGCCGTCGACACCGCCTCGCGCAGGTATGCTGCGCTCCGCAGGGCCTCCGCGGCCCTGACCGTGATCGTGCGGTCGGCGATCGAGAGTTTGCCTACTTCGTTCAAGCTCCACGCGGCAATCCCCGCCAACACCAAGATTACCAGCGAGAAGGCCAAGAAGAATTTGATTGCGAGCCGCATTGGAAGGCTGGTTAAGCCTTGTCGGCATGTCTCACATGCCAACGAAAGCGAGTGTGAGCGGCGCCGCAAATGCGCATAGCTGTGCTTGTGTCCATGGGCCGCGGGAAATTGCCGGAGACTTGGTAAATGGACGTTACAATATACTGCCAGCGCAAGAAAATGCAAAGGCCTGAAACTTATTGCGAGGCGGTTTCGGCCGATTGCCTCACAAACTTGCCGCAACAGTCCGCATGGCGACAATTGGCGGCGACGATCAACCCGGCAGCGCACCAAACGCGACGAGCATGACAAGACACGATTCGAAAATCAGGAGAAGCGAGTGAAAACTTGCAAAGTAATTAGCGCATTGCTGATGGTGAGCGCGGCGATATTCGCGGGCAATGCAACTGCGCAGCAGTATCCGATTAAATCGATTCGCATGATCGTTCCATTTGCAGAAGGCGGCGCGTCCGGACTCGTTAGCCGCAGGCCCGTTCGCGGGGAGGACGCGCGGTCCGCCGGGTTTTACCGCGTGGCAGCCATCACTTCAGAAAGCTATCCGACAAAATCGATCCGGTTAATCGTCCCATTTGCCCCAGGCGGCCCGACCGATGTGATCGCGCGCCTCGTGGCGATAAAGTTGAATGAAGCGTGGGGACAGCAGATGGTGGTGGACAACCGCGGCGGCGCCGGCGGCAACATCGGCATGGGGCTGGCGGCGCGCGCCAACCCCGACGGCTACACCATTCTGCTGGTGAGCTCGAGCTTTGTCGTCAATCCGTCGCTTTATGCGAAGCTTCCGTACGATCCGTACAAGGACCTCATCCCGATCTCCAACCTCGCGGCTTCTCCGCACGTCT
>DASYVG010000066.1:0-4037 GCA_035937255.1 Chthoniobacterales bacterium
TGCCCGGTTCGCGGCCGGTCTTGAATCGCTGGTTCATTGGGTTCGGCCGGTGGAAGCGCTACGCGGATCCGACCGCAGAGACGACTTATCAAGCCGAAGGACTAAAGCTGTGGCACCCTTATCTGGCCAGCACGCTGAAAGGCGACGCGCCCATTTACGGTCAGGACGTTTTTCTGAACCTGACCGTGAACGACTTTTTCCAACTTGAGCTGCGCCGGCTGCCGACGCCGAGTGGCGTGAGCGCGGCGCGTCCGAACAGCTCCGAATTCTTTGGCCGCAGCGAGCAGTTTTTCCTTTCGAACGACCTCTCGCTCGGGATCGATTTGTTCAAAGGCGAGACGGCCTTCAAGCCGGTCGAATGGGCGCTGCGCTTTCTCGCGGTCTACAACAACAACTACATCTCGGTCGAGGAAACGAACGCCCTCGATCCTGATCCGCGCCTGCACAACACGACGCGTTACAAGGATTGGTTCTCGCTCCAGGAGGCGTTCGCCGAAATTCACATTCGCGATCTGTCGACGAACTACGATTTCGTCTCCTCGCGGATCGGAATTCAGCCGTTCGTGAGCGATTTCCGCGGTTTTATCTTCAACGACTCGAACCTCGGTGCGCGCGTCTTCGGCAACTACGATAATAACAAGTGGCAATACAATCTGATCGGGTTCGACATGCGCGAGAAGGACACGTATTCGGACCTGAACGAAATTGATAGCCGCGATCAACAGGTCCTGATCGCCAATGTCTTCCGGCAGGACTTCTTCGCCAAAGGTTACACCGCGCAGCTGAGCTTTCACGCCAACTTCGATGGCGCGAGCAGACATTACGATAAGAACGACTTCATCACGCGGCCGGCGCCAATCGGTAAAGTCGCCGACCACTACGTGCAGTCATATTATCTTGGCTGGACGGGCGATGGACACATCGGCGGTCTCAATATCTCGCACGCGTTCTACCAGGTGTTCGGAGAGGACAGCCTGAACGGAATTGCGCAGCGGCGGGTCTCGATCAACGCACAGATGGCCGCGGTTGAGCTCTCAGTCGACAAGGACTGGCTGCGCTACAAACTTTCCGCGTTCTACGCCAGTGGCGACGGGAACCCGCGCGATGGGCAGGCCACCGGATTTGATACAATCTTCGACCGGCCGTTTTTCTTCGGCGGCCCATTCAGCTTCTATGTCCACCAGGGTTTCAACCTCGCGGGAACTTCGGTGAATTTTAAGCAGCGTGACAGTCTCGTGCCCGATCTGCGGACGAGTAAATCCGAGGGCCAATCGAACTTCGTGAATCCGGGCGCGTTCATCGTCGGCTACGGAACCGATGCGGAGATCACGCCTAAACTGAAGGCGATCTTCAACATCAACTACATCTGGACAGTGGAGACGGAGCCGATCAAGCAGGTCCTTTTCACAAATCACGCCAGTAACGACATCGGGCTGGATTGCAGTCTCGGCCTGCAATGGCGGCCGCTGCTGACCGACAACATCATGATCACCGCTGGCGCCGGTTTCCTCATCCCCGGCCAGGGTTATCGCGAGATTTACCGCGCCAATACGCGGCCGGTGCCCGGCTTCCCGGGTCCGCCCGCCGGTCACGTCGATCCGGTTCTCTACAGCGGAATTTTTACCGTCTCTCTCACGTATTGAGCTCCGAAAATCCTAAGCTTGCTCTGTTCCTGTTGCTTTGGGTGACGACGCGGCTGCTTGGGGCGCAGGATATGCCGCCAGCAACAGGTTACGGTCCGCCGGTCGCGATCGGTCCGGGTTCTTCGGTTGATCGACCTGCGGCGCTCCCGCGACGGAACCTGATTGACCAAACGCAAGCGCAGGCGGAGGCGAAAAGCGCCGGGTGCCTGCAATGTCACGCCGGCGTCGAACCGATGCACAAAGCGGAGCACGTGGTGCTGGGTTGCACCGATTGTCACGGCGGAAACGCCAGGCTCGGGCTGGCGAAAGCGCAGGCGCACGTTCCGCCGCGCAATAAAGAATTTTGGAAAACCTCGGCGAATCCGCCGAATTCGAATGCATGGCTGAACCACGAATCCACAGAATTCATCCGCTTCATGAATCCCGGCGATCTGCGGGTAGCGCAGCAGACGTGCGGGCTATGTCACGGCGAAATTGTCCGCAACGTCGATCACAGCATGATGAATCATGGCGCGATGCTCTGGGGCGCCGCGCTCTATAATAACAGCGGATTTTATCTCAAGAACTATCGCTTCGCGCAGGCCTACGGCGCGGACGGAGTGGCCCTGCGCCTAACGAACTACACGCCGGTTTCCGCCGAGGATACGCAGACCCACGGCATCCTGCCTTTTCTCGATCCCCTGCCACGCTTCAATTTAAGCAATCCCGGCAACATCCTGCGCATCTTCGAAAAAGGTGGCGAAGTGCCCCTGCAGCTCGGTTTACCGACACGTAATGAACCCAACGGGCATCCGGCGCGCCGTCTTTCGGAACGCGGATTGGGCACGCTTAACCGCACGGATCCGGTTTTTCTAGGTCTGCAGAAAACGCGCCTGCATGATCCGCTGCTCGGATTTCTCGGCAGCAACGATCATCCGGGAGATTATCGCTCCAGCGGTTGCTCGGCCTGCCATGTCGTTTACGCGAACGATCGCTCGCCCACGAACTCGGGCTGGTGGAGCAAATATGGCCATGAAGGCCTGAGCTTCACGGCCGATGCAACCATCCCGAAGAACGAACGCGGGCATCCGGTGACGCACCAGTTCACGCGCTCGATCCCATCGAGTCAGTGCATGAATTGCCACATGCACCAGGGAAACCTCTTCGTGAACCCATACCTTGGCTACACGTGGTGGGATCAGGAGACGGACGGTGAGTTCATGTATCCAAAGGAACAGCACGATCCGACGGATGCCGAGTTGGTGGTTGAGACGCAGATCAATCCCGAAGCGGCGGCGGCGCGCGGTTTGTGGGGCGACAAGAATTTTCTCGAGCGCGTGGCGGAACTAAATCCGCAGCTGAAGCACACGCAGTTCGCCGATTACCACGGCCACGGCTGGGTTTTCCGCGCCGTTTTCAAGCACGATCGCCAAGGAAACCTGCTCGATCTGCAGGATCATCGAATCCCGCACGATGATCCGCAGAAATTCGCGAAAGCGGTGCACCTGAAAGACGTGCATCTCGCGCGCGGCATGCAATGCGCCGATTGTCATTTCAATACCGACGTGCACGGCAACGGCATGCTTTACGGCGAGCCACGCAACGCCACCACGATCACCTGTGTCGATTGCCACGGCACGATCGGACAGCGGCCGACCCTGATCACTTCGGGCAACGCGGGCCAGATCGATCTCCTGCGAACCAGCAATACGCCGTTCGGGCCGCGCTTCACCTGGGAAGAAAACCGGCTTCTCCAACAGGGAGTTATGTCTCCGGATACGAGATGGGAAGTTCCGCAGACGATGGACACCATCGATCCGGCTTCGCCGCACTACAATGCGCGGTCAGCTTATGCGAAAACACTGCAGCGCGACGGCCGAACTTGGGGGACTGTGACTGTCTCGCCTAACGAGCGACGGATCCGGCTCGCGCACGATAACTCCGCCATGGATTGTCAGATCTGTCACACCTCCTGGGCGACGAGCTGCTTCGGATGCCATCTACCGATGAAGGCGAATCAACGCGTCCCGCAGAATAAATTCGAGGGAGTGACCGACCGGAATTACACCACCTACAACCCGCAGGTCGTGCGCGACGACGTCTTCATGCTTGGAGTCGATGGCACGGTGAAGAAGAACCGGATGGCGATCCTGCGTTCCTCGACCGCGGTCGTGGTCAGTTCCCAGAATGCAAATCGCGAATGGGTTTACTCGCAGCAGCAAACTTTCTCGGCCGAAGGCTACAGCGGGCAGGCCTTCAATCCACACTTCCCGCATACCACGAGTGGCGCCGGCACGACGAAAAACTGCACTGATTGTCATCTCTCCAAGCGGAACGATAACAACGCCTGGATGACGCAACTCCTCGGTTTCGGCACCGGGACGGTGAACTTCTTCGGTCGTTACGCCTACGTGG